>MHTS01000001.1 GCA_001824915.1 Candidatus Wildermuthbacteria bacterium RIFCSPHIGHO2_01_FULL_48_27b
CTTTGGTTTCGGCTGGAGAAAACCAGAGTGAGGAGCAAGTCCGCGCGGTTGCCGCCGGATTTCTTATCACCCAGGAACTCTTATACGCGAAAATAGGCACGCTCTCTGAAGGACAAAAGGGGTTGGTTGTTTTTGCATGCCTTGTCCTGCAAAAGCCAGGCCTTTTAATTCTGGACGAACCGACCAACCATATTAATTTCCGGCATTTGCCCGTTATCGCCGCGGCTCTCCATTCCTATGAGGGGGCTATGATTTTAGTGAGCCACGTTCCCGAATTTGTGCAGCAAATCCGTATTGACGAAATCCTTGATTTGGAAAAGGAAGAAGAATACGCGTTGCGCTAAGTCTTTCTATGAACGCAGAGGAATTTGATGTGATTGTGGTGGGAGGGGGAGCGTCTGGCATGATGGCAGCTGGAACAGCCGCGGCTCGCGGCAGGAAAGTGTTGCTTTTGGAAAAAAATAAAAACCTGGGTGAGAAGTTAAAAATTACAGGCGGCGGGCGCTGCAACATCACCAATGCCGAGTTTGATGAACATGTGCTATTGAAGCACTATGGCAAAGCGGAACAATTTTTGTATTCCGCTTTTTCGCGGTTTGGTGTGCGGGAAACTTTCTCTTTTTTTGAATCAAAGGGTTTGCCGCTTCTTTGCGAGGATTATAAACGCGCGTTTCCGCACACAGAGCGTGCGCTTGATGTTTGCAACGTGCTTGAGAGGTATATGCGGAGGAACAAGGTTACCATTAAAACTGGATCCCCGGTAACGCGCGTTGTTTTTGAAAATAGGAAAATAGTGAGCGTGGTCTCCGGCCAGCATGACTATAAAGCACAGTCTTTTGTATTCGCAACCGGCGGTGTGTCGCATCCGGAAACTGGATCAACGGGCGACGGCTTTTTGTGGTTGGCACAACTTGGGCATACGGTTTCAAAGCCCACTCCTACTATAGTGCCGCTTGCGGTGAAGGAAAGGTGGGCAAAAGAATTAGCTGGAGTTTCGCTTGCGCTCACGAAAATTACCTTTTTCGTTGACGGAGTAAAGCAGTTTTCAGAAACCGGCAAAATTTTATTCACCCACTTTGGCGTTTCTGGCCCTCTTATTCTCAATTGCGCGCACAAAGTGAGCGCTTTGCTCCATAGTGGTGTTACGACAGCAACGCTGGACGCGTTTCCGGATACAGATTTGGGTTTGCTTGAGCGCAGAATCGTGGCAGTATTTGATAAGAACAAGAACAAGATGCTCAAGAATATTTTTAAAGACATAGTCCCCGCCGGCACAAGCTCTAGTATTTTGTCTCTTGTGAGGAAGGTCGTTGACCCTGAGAAAAAAGGGCATAGTGTGACAAAAGAAGAGAGAAGATATATCGCGCGTATTCTTAAAGCATTGCCGCTTACTATTACCGGGCTCATGGGATACGACCGTGCGGTTATCGCAGATGGCGGTGTTCCACTTGCCGAAATCGATATGAAAACCATGCGGTCTAAAAAAATTGAAAACCTTTCCATTACTGGTGACTTGCTGCATATCAACCGTCCTTCGGGCGGCTACTCTTTGCAGCTGTGCTGGACAACGGGATACGTGGCAGGGTTGCATGCGTGATGTTTTTATCGCTTTCTCCCAAACCGGTTTTTGTTTGGGGGAAATCTGGCTTGTTGACAGCATTGTTTAATTCAGATACGATGTCATAATCCCAAGAGGAGGTGGCATAGTTGCATCCCCTCTTAGGCGTCCCTCGGAGTGAGACGCACTAGCCGAGGGATCGCCGCCGCGCCTGCACCTCTTATATGAGAGAGCCGCTTCAAAAAGGCTCTCGATAGCTCCCTCCGGGAGAAAACGAAAAAGGCGTGCAACGCGCGGGTGATCAAGGGGCGGAAGCAGCAATGCTCCCGCCCCAAACCATTTGTAAAAACACAGAGAGAGCCGCGAGGCTCTCTTTTTTGTCAAAAAAATTGCCCTAGCGGGAGAGAGTGCGTATAATAAGATAATGCCAATGCAAGAAAAAGTGATTCTGGTGGACGAACAGGATCAGGAAATCGGAGAAGAAGAGAAAATGCGAGCGCATAGAGAGGGAAGGCTGCACAGGTCGTTTTCTATTTTTATATTCAACTCCAAGGGCGAGATGCTTTTGCAGAAACGCGCCAAAAGCAAATATCATTCGGGTGGACTATGGACTAATGCTTGCTGTGGGCACCCGCGGCCTGCCTCGACTGGGCAAGGCGGGCCCGCCTCGCAGCGAGGCGAGCCGGGCGAAAAAACTCAAGAGGCGGCTGCGCGCAGGCTAAAAGAGGAAATGGGGTTCGACTGCGAGCTCCAGGAAATTTTGGAGTTTACGTATAAAGTAAAACTCGACCATGATCTGTGGGAACACGAGTTTGACCATACGTTTTACGGTGTGTACGACGGGGAAATTCGCCCCAATCCAGAAGAAGCAGATGATTTCAAATGGGTTGGACGCATAGCTCTTTTGCAGGACGTGAAAGAACATCCCAATCACTACACTGAATGGTTCAAAATCGCCCTTGAGCGCGTGATTGACAGAACGCCCCCTCCAGCTCTACACTAGGAATAACATGGAAAAGAAGAAGAAAGCCCGCCTTGTCCAGTCGAGGCAGGCCCGCTTGACCACTAGACGGCCAGAAAAGAGGTCATTTGTAAGAGGGGGGAAGAAGCCCGTTGCGAAGGGAAAACGGAGGGCCAAGAAAAATTCGCTCGCCTCGCAGCGAAGCGGGCAGGCCCGCCTTGCTAAGTCGAGGCAGGCTGCGCTTCCTTTTTTTGAAAATGTTCACCGGGCAAAAATCAAGGTGATTGGCATCGGCGGCGGCGGCGGGAATATCGTAGCAGAAATTTCTTCTCGGGTACAGAGGTTTGATTTTGTGGGAGCGAACACCGATAGCCAAGTCTTGAGAGAGTTGTCTCGGAAGGTAAAGAGTTTCTCCTTCGGGCAGGAATTTACGGGCGGACTTGGCTGTGGCATGGATGCGGAGTTAGGGGAACGAGCCGCGAAAGCGGAGAAAGATAAGATTAAACGGCTTTTGGAAGGGAGTGATGTTTGCATTTTACTCGCGACCCTTGGAGGAGGGACAGGTTCGGGAGCCACAGCCACGTTTGCTGAAGTTGCGCAGGAATTGCGCATTCTCTGTATTGGTATTTTTACCCTTCCCTTTGGCTTCGAAGGAGAACGAAGAGCACAGATCGCCCAAACAGCTTTAGAGAAAATTAAGCCTCTTGTGAATGCGTATGTGGTCATTCCCAATGAGAATATCTTTCGCGTGGTTGACCAAAAGACCCCGCTTAAGGAAGCGCTTTCCGCGGTAAACAGAAGGCTTGCGGCCACACTGGAGGGATTTATGGAGACGATCGCACTCCCCGGCCTTATCAACATTGATTTTGCCGACGTGCGTTCTACTCTCGAAGGAAGGGGACGACTTGCCTTTATCAATAGCGCGGAGGCCTCTGGAGTCACCAAGGCGCAAGAAGTGGTGCAGGCGGTATTGGAAAATCGCCTCTATGATTATACTATAGCAGGCGCAGATAGAATGCTTTTTAACATGACTGGCGACCGGAATATAAAAATGCAGGAGGTGGCACATGTGAGTTCTGCCATTTCAGCATACAACCCAAAGGCCCGTATTATTTTTGGGATCGCGTGCAACTCTCGGGCAAAGGATCGGCTCAAGGTAACGCTGTTTGCGGTTGGATGCGAAGAACCGGGGAAGCAAAAAGAGAGTCGCCGAAAAATTCAAAGTAAAAAAAGAAGCGAAGACAAAGGAGAAAGCTCATCCAAACTCAATGGAGAAAAGCAAGAAGTGGAAGTATCTGAAACATCTCCCTCGCCTTCACAAGAAGGTTCTCGTAAAGATACAGTGAAACGAGAAGGCCGTAAAGGAAAGGTTCCTGAACAGGAAAAGAGCGTGCGAAAACCTCCCGCGCAAAAAGGAAGGGTAAGGCGCAGCGCATTGGATTTGAAAAAAGCGGTAGACGAAGAGCTCAAAGAACTTGAGAAGAAAGAACGGGATTGGGATATCCCCGCTTTTCTTCGCAATAAACCATGATTACCAAGGCAATTATTCCTCTCGCGGGTTTGGCTACAAGGCATCTTCCTCTTTCTAAGGTGCTTCCCAAAGAATTTCTTCCTTTGGGCGACAAGCCTTTGCTTCACTATGTGGTTCAGGAGGCGAAAGAAGCGGGCGCCGAAGATATTATCTTTGTGGTGAGCTCTAATAAAAAGATTGCGACAGACTATTTTAAAAAGGCGCCGCAGCTCGAAAAGATTCTGGAAGAAAAAAAACAGGTGGATTTTCTAGAGTCTCTTTCTGAAGTTGAAAAGCTGGCGAATGGTCTGACATTTTCCTATGTCATTGACAAACCGTTGGGCGATGGCCATGCGGTGTTACAGGCGCGCAAGCTCGTTGGAGAAGAACCTTGTTTCGTGCTTTACCCAGACGATATTGTTGAGGCTGCCACGCCTTGCGCATCCCAACTCGCGCAGGTGTTTCGTACATCCGAGAAGCCCATTCTGGCACTGTTTGAGCTTCCCGCAGAGAAACTTTCTTCCTACGGGGTGGTGGCTGCAGAGAAAATGGCAAACCGATTGTATAAAATTAAGAGTATCGTAGAGAAGCCTCCAAAGAACGCCTTGCCCTCTCGGCTCGCGATTATGGGCAGAAGCATTATTACTCCCGAAGTTTTTGATTACTTGAAAAAGGCAAAGCCGAACAAAAAGGGAGAAATTTCCTTGACCGAAACCTTTGGCCAAATGGTAAAAGATGGTAAGATTATCTATGGGTATCAGTGTGAGGGACGATGGTGGGAGTGCGGCAACAAAGAGGATTGGCTAAAGTCGTTTGTGTATTTTGCCGCAAGGCACCCCCAATTTGGAAAAGAGGTGAGAAAGTTTATGAGAGAAGAAAAACTTGCATGACCTACGAATTACGAATCATTACGAATATGCGAATTCGTAAATTCGTACAAATTCGTTATTCGCAGGAATAATATGCATACTATAACGGGAAACGAAGTTAAAAAGCTATACCAGCCGAGACCTACAGACGCCAGAAAGTATGACTATGGCTTGATGCTCGTCATCGGTGGGTCGGAATACTATACGGGTGCGCCGGCCTTGGCTGCTTTAGCTGGATTTCGCGCGGGCTTAGACATGGTGAGGATCATCGCGCCCCAGCGAGCTGCCGATATTATCGCCTCGTTTTCCCCGACGCTTGCCGCGTACGGACTGAAGGGTTCTCATGTGGAGAAGTCCGATGTCGCGTTTTTGGTTGCGCGCACCATGGCCGCAAAAGAAATGGCGCGAGGGAATGTTTCAGTGCTGATAGGAAGCGGCCTAGGGAGAGACGAGGAAACGCAAGAGGCCGTTAAAGAATATCTTTCGATGATTGACGTGCCAACCGTGATCGACGCAGACGCTATTCATACGGTGGCAGAGCGGCCCGAAGTAATAGCCGACAAACCATTTGTAATTACGCCCCACAGTCAAGAATTTTTGGAGCTTACAGGGAAAGCAATCTTCGAGCTGACTCAAGAAGAGAAAATAGAATTGGTGAAGCAGGAAGCGGCAAGGCTGAAAACAACTATTTTGTTTAAGGCACATGTTGATATCGCTTCCGACGGTAAAGAAGTAACGTTAAACCAAACCGGCACGCCGTATATGACCGTAGGCGGAACAGGGGATTCGCTTGCGGGCATTCTTGGCGCTCTGCTCGCGCGCGGCATAGCTCCGCTGGAAGCCGCGGCAGCCGCGGCTTATATCAATGGAAGAGCAGGGGAGTTGGCGTCCAAAAAATTCAAAGATTCTCTCATTGCCACTGATGTCATCGAAGAAATCCCTCACGTGATAGGGTAATTGTTTAAAGTCCGACATTAAACATATGACAAAAATTGCGATTAACGGATTTGGAAGGATAGGGCGATTGTTTTTCCGGCAGGTCTCAGGAAAACGAAACCTCCAAGTGGTGGCCATTAACGATTTGGGCGATCGGGAAAACCTGGAGTACTTGCTCAAATACGATACGGTGTATGGCAGGTTTGAGGGCAAGTTGCCCGAGCATGTGCTGCAGGAAAAAGACCCGGCAAAGTTGCCATGGGGCAAGCTTGGTATAGATGTTGTGGTGGAGGCGACCGGTGTGTTTGATTCATACGAGGAAGCACAGGCGCACTTGCGGGCTGGAGCAAAGCGCGTGGTGATCACCGCTCCTGCGAAAGACGAAGACGGGGAGTTAGGTAGAACCGTACTTTCGGGAGTAAACGAGAAAGATATGAAGGCTTGCCGTATTACCTCGAATGGATCTTGCACCACTAATTCCATAGCGTCGGTCATTCAGGTTCTCGACGAAGGAATTGGTGTCGCGAAAGCGTTGCTCAACACAACCCATGGATATACCGCCACGCAAAGTTTGGTGGATGGGCCGACGCGAGGAAAAGATATGCGCAGGGGAAGAGCGGCCGCCCAAAACATTATTCCTTCTTCGACGGGAGCCGCAATTGCCACAACTCGCGCTGTGAAGAGCCTAGAAGGAAAATTCGACGGCATTGCGCTCCGCGTGCCTGTGCCCGCAGGATCTATCGCAGACATCACATTTCTTGCCAAGCGTCCGACCACGGTGGAGGAAGTAAACACAATTCTTACTAAGGCCGCTTCTTCTCTTAGGTTCAAGAACGTGTTGCAGGTTACGCAAGAGGCTTTGGTTTCTTCTGATGTCTTAGGCCAGCCATACGGCGCCCTTGTGGATCTCGAAATGACGCGCGTGGTTGGAGGAGATTTGGTAAAAGTGCTTTCTTGGTATGACAACGAATGGGGGTATGCGGCAACCCTCGTGCGCCACGTGGAAGTTGCTGCGGCGGCATAGGGCTCAATGATATGAGGAGGGCAAATGTTTTCATTGTTTCAGCCGTTTCTGCCGCTGTAATTTCTCTCGGGCTGTTTTATGTTTTGTCTTCCAATGGATCTTCCAGCGGTGTCGAGCAGAATATTCCCCAAACTACCATTCAGATTGGCGACGCAGTTCTTTTCGTGGAGGTCCTCGATACCCAAGAGCAGAGGCAAGAAGGATTGTCGGGAAGAGCGGAGCTGGCAACAGGCGCTGGAGCGCTTTTTATTCACGAGGAACCGGGAATGCATGGATACTGGATGAAGGATATGCTCTTTCCCATAGATCTTATATGGATAAGCGGGGACTTGCGCGTGGTGGAAGTGGCGCACAATATTTCGCCCGACACCTATCCTGCTTCTTTCCGCCCTTCGAGCGATGCCCTCTATGTATTGGAAACAAACGCGGGTTGGGCAAGCGCGCATAACG
This sequence comes from Candidatus Wildermuthbacteria bacterium RIFCSPHIGHO2_01_FULL_48_27b, assembly GCA_001824915.1. Lineage (GTDB taxonomy): Bacteria > Patescibacteriota > Minisyncoccia > Minisyncoccales > UBA10102 > O2-01-FULL-48-27b. Next base: position 7,309 of record MHTS01000001.1, read on the forward strand.
TTACGAAAGGCTCAGAGGTGGTTATCCATATCCCTTAAAGACAAAGTTGTGCAGTTTGCCTTGATTTGATATAGTAAGAATATGCAAATCAAGGTATTCGTGGAAATCCCAAAAGGTTCCCAAAATAAATACGAGCGCGACGAAAAGACGGGAGAGATGGTGCTCGACCGTACGCTGTATGGTCCGCATTACTTTCCGTTTGAATACGGTTTTATTCAGGATACACAAGGGGAAGATGGAGATCCGTTAGACGTGGTGCTTTTGACTTCGCATCCTACGTTTTCAGGATGCGTCGTGAAGGCAGAGGTTATTGGGTATTTGGAGATGGAGGATGAGGCTGGAATCGACCACAAAATTATCGCGGTTCCGATAGAAAAAATTGATCCTCGGTGGAGCCACGTAAAAGATGTAAAAGATTTAGGCGTTCATCAGAGAGCAGAAATCAAAGAGTTTTTCGAAACCTATAAAAGACTCGAACCCAACAAGTGGGTGAAAGTTACTGACTTTAAGCCCCGCGAAGAAGCAGAGAAGCTTATTGAAAAGGTTCAGGCTCGAGAGTAGCGCTTCTTGCAAAATTTGGGGAAACAGCTATAATCTTCTTTATGTTAGGTTTAGTATCTCAAAAACGGAATAAAGAGGAAAAAGTGTGCTTGCTGCGAGATCAGGGGTTGATCCCGGGAGTTTTGTATGGTCCGAAAACCAAGGCGGCGCCGGTAAAGGTAGATGAGAAAGAATTTCACAAGATATACGAAGAGGCAGGAGAAAGCTCGCTTATCCAGTTGAAGTCAGCGGAAGGCGCTTTGCCCGTCTTGATTAAAGAGATCCAGCGAGATCCGGTAAGGGGGCAGATTATTCATGTGGATTTTTATCAGCCGCCTCTCGATGAAAAGATTGAAGTTCGGGTACCTCTGGTGTTTCAGGGAGAGGCTCCGGCGGTTCGTGATTTGGGAGGAACGTTCTTGAAAAATACCCAAGAAGTGGATGTAAAAGCTTTTCCGCAGAATCTTCCTCATGAGCTTATCGTGGATATTTCCGGGCTCAAGACTTTTGAGGACAAAATTCTTATTCGGAATTTAGTGCACGATGAGGAAGTGGAAATTCTGCATGATCTGGAAGATGTGGTAGCGCAGGTTGTGGAAACGCAAAACATAGAAGCTGAACTTGAACAGCCAGTGGTGGAAAATGTGGAAGCGGTGGAGCAGGTAAAGGAGGAAAAGAAAGAGGAGGTTCACGAAGAAACAAAAGAAGCTCAATAGCCATAAAAGCTGGGTTCGGCAGCTTATATGCTCAAAATCTCTCAGCTTATTGCATATTTTATTCTTCTCTCGGCGGTTTTTTTGTTGCCTGCTTCGCTGCGAGGCGAGCTGGTTTTTTTGTCTGCTCAATCAGAAGTTCTGACCCAGACGCAAGAGAGAGAAATTTTGGAAAAGCAGTTACGGGAGCTGGAGGGGCAGATCGCGAATATTGAGAACGATATCACGAAAACCCAACAGGAGAAAGATACTCTCAACAATCGAATTGCCATTTTGCGGAATCAGCTCCGCAGGCTCGATCTCCAAATCGAACAGAGCAACATCCTTATTGGTGACTTGCGTTCGCAGATTCAAGATACTTCTTTGTCTATTGAGAGGACTTCCGCGGAAGTTGAGAAGGCAAAAGATCAGATTGCCGAGGTGCTGCGCCATATGTATGAAGAAAGCCAGAAATCAAAAATCGAGATTGTGTTAACATCGGGTACGCTCTCTGATTTTTTCTCCAGCCTGGCAGCATTAGCTGCCGTGAACGTGCGCTTGGATGAACTGCGGGGAAACCTGGAAGAGCTGAATGATTATTTGAACAATCAGCAGACTGCGCTGCAATCAGAAAAGGAATCAGAGGAGAATTTCGTGAAGATACAGCTTCTGCAAAAGCAGGAGAGTCAGGCTTTACAGGTGCAAACGCAGCAACTCTTAACAGAAACGCAGGGGAGGGAGGTAGAGTATCAGAGAATGCTTGCAGATACGCAGAGACGGGCCAAGGAGATACGAAACCGTATTTTTGAATTAATCGGCGTGCCCGATGCTCCTACGTTTGGAGAAGCGGTTGAAATCGCAAAATGGGCTGGCGCGCAGGCAGGGGTGCGGCCTGCGTTGTTGCTTGCCATACTCACGCAAGAGTCAAATTTGGGAAAGAATGTGGGCCAGTGTAATGTTGCCGACACCACAAGCGGCGCTTCCGTAGGAATCAATACAGGAAGGCGGTTTTCAAATGGCATGCATCCAAAGAGAGATCTTCCGCCGTTCCTTGTGATTACCCGCGATCTCCAACGAGATCCTTTGAGTACTCCGGTTTCCTGTCCCATCGCGGGGCTAGGAGGGTATGGGGGAGCAATGGGGCCCGCACAATTTATACCTTCCACGTGGATGCTGTATAAGGCGCGTTTGGACGGTCTCCTTGGCAGGCCCGCTGACCCTTGGAATATAAAGGATGCGTTTCTTGCTTCTGCCTTGTACCTCGCGGATTCCGGCGCCACCACGCAAACATACAATGCAGAGTGGTGCGCGGCTCAGCGCTACTTTTCTGGAAGATGCGGCACGACCTATCGTTTTTACGGAGATTCTGTTATGAGTTTAGCTGCTCGTTACGAGCAGGACATCAAGACGTTGGAATCGGCGCGATAATGGGTTACGCCATGCCCGTAAGCGTGCTTGTGATCTCCTCAATATTGCCCTGCAGGATTTTGTCTATGCCGTGCCAGGATTGTTTGATCCGGTGGTCGGTAACTCGGTCTTGAGGAATGTTGTAGGTGCGGATTTTTTCCGCGCGTTCCGCGGTTCCGATTTGCCCTTTTCTTGCGCCTGCAATTTTCTCGCCTTCAGCCTCTTCTTTTCGCTGAAGGAGTTTTGCTGCCAACAGCGTGAGAGCGAATTCACGATTTTGTTGCTGATTCCTCGATGCCTGGCTTGCCACCACCAGGCCGGTTGGCAGGTGGGTTACGCGGACTGCGGTTTTCCTTTTGTTCACGTTTTGGCCACCGGGGCCTGAAGCATTGTATACGTCAATTTTTAAGTCCGCGGGATTCATGTGGACTTGGGCTTTTTTTGGTTTTGGCAATACAACCACAGAAGCCGTGGAGGTATGAATGCGACCGGCTTTTTCCGTTGTGGGGATCCTCTGCACCCGATGCACTCCACCTTCGTGGCGAAGTTTTTTGAAAGCTTCTTTATTCTGAAATTCGATGGAAGCTTCCCTTAGTCCGCCCACTTCAGTTTCGTTTAGGTCGAGGACCGTGCATTTCCAGCCTTTTTGCTCCGCGTATCTCGTGTACATACGGAAAAGATCTCCCGCGAAAAGCGAGGCTTCTTCTCCGCCGGTACCGGGTCGAATTTCTATAATAATGGCATCGGGGATATCTTCGGATTCTTCTTGGAGCAATTCTGCGAGTTTTTCCTCTGCTGTTTCTTTTTCCTCGAGCAGAGAATTGAGTTCTTCCTGCGCGAGTGCGCTTAATTCTTCTTCCTGCGTCGCAATAATTTGATTGTTTTCTTCGATGCGTTCTTTTAAGTCTTGGAGTTCCTCTGCTTTCTTTACGATTTTCTCAAGTTGGCTTCTGCGCTTGGAGAGTTCCTGAAATTCATCCCATCGTGAAATAAGCTCAGGGTCAGTAAGCTTATCTGAAACTGATCTATATTCTTCTATGATTTTTTCGAGGTCAGCCACAAACCATTATTTTTTTGCCCTTTTTTTCGTTACGCGCGTGGAGCCCTGCTGCTTGGTTTCGACAGCAGAAGTTTTTTGAGTTTTCTTTTTCTTGGGTAGTCTAGGAGCCTCTTTCTTTTCGAGTCGTTCTCGGAATTTTTGAATACGACCTACCTTATCCATAAGTTTGTCTTGGCCCGTGTAGAAAGGATGGCACGCAGAACATACCTCTACTTCAAGAGTTTGCTGTGTGGATCCTACGGTAAACGTGTTCCCGCACGCGCATTTCACCTTCGCGTCGGGGTAATAGGTTGGATGAATATCTGCTTTCATAATATGAACATCATATCAGATATTCTGAATAAATCAAGGGAATGCCGGTATCCTCTTGCCTCCTTATGCGTTTTATGCTACAAAGAAATGTATTATGGTAGAACAAGCGACGCTAGAACAAAAAGAGGAAAACAAGGAACAATTCAGCCTTGAGGAAATGATGGCGGCCGGTTTGCACTTTGGGCACAAAACATCAAAGACTCACCCTCGCATGAAGCCCTATGTTGCAGGGGTCAGAAACTCCATTCATCTTATCAACCTTGAAAAAACCAGGGAGAAACTTCGGGAGGCGCTTGAGGCCCTACGCGACTTGTCAGCAGCCGGAAAGGTTATTCTCTTGGTAGGGACAAAGGTGCAGGTGAAAGGCCCGGTGCGGGAGCTCGCGGAAGAAACTGGTTTGCCCTACGTGACCAATCGATGGATTGGAGGTTTGATTACCAATTTTGAGATGATTGCCAAGCGCATTGAGCATCTCAAAGCTCTGGAAAACAAAAAGGCAAGCGAGGATTTTGGCAAATACACAAAATGGGAACAGCACGAAATGGAAGAAGAGAGGGAAAGACTGGAGAGGAAGTTTGGAGGAGTGAAGAATCTGGAACGATTGCCCGACGCCATGTTTGTGTTTGACCTCGATGAAAATCAGATTGCTTTGAGAGAAGCAAAACTCAAGGGTATTCAGGTATTTGCGCTTGTGGACACGAACTGTGATCCCGCAAGCGTGAACTACGCGATTCCCGCGAATAACGACGCCGTCAGCTCTGTGAAGTATATTGCGGGGAAACTTCGCGATACGCTCTTACAAGCAAAAGGAGTCTAATGGCAACTATCAACCAAATCAAAGAACTTCGTGAAGTAACCGGTATTTCCATATCCGAATGCAAGAAGGCGCTTGAACAAGCAAGGGGAGATATGGAAAAAGCAAAGACGCTTTTGAAAGAGTGGGGGAGAGAGGTGGCGGAAAAGAAGCAAGCGCGGCAGGTTGGGGAAGGACTTATTGTTTCCTATGTGCACGGGAATGGAAAGATAGGTTCTCTTGTCGCGGTCAAGTGCGAGACCGATTTCGTGGCACGTTCCGAAGATTTTAAAAACCTTTGCCATGAGCTGGCTCTGCAAGTAGTATCGTTGGAGGCAGAAAGCGTGGAGGATTTGCTCGCGCAGCAATACATTCGCGACTCTTCCAAAACAGTAAAAGATCTCATTGGTGAGTATATCGCCAAACTTGGAGAAAATGTGGTCGTGGAAAAATTCACGCGATTTCAAATATAAACAATGGGCCAATCTTTAATTTTCCTTCTTATTGCGCTGGGAAGTTTGGGCGGCATTGTCTTTATTCTGTACCGGAAAATTCCTGCGTTGCTTGTATTGAATCAAGAAGAGATGCGTATGCGGGATTTTGTAAGGCAAGGAATTAAAAAAATACCAGTTCTTCAGAAGATAAAGCCAGAAGAGATACTGCGCGGCACCTTTATGAAGGTTCGTACCATTGCTTCTCAAACCAAAATCCAAAAGACAGAGTGGTTGGAAAAACTGCGGGAAAAGACAGACCAGCGCAAAGAAGGGTTTTCTGAATCCTATTGGGATCAGCTGCGGAAAAAGACGAGAAGAAAGAAGTAAGGGGCCTAAGGTACCCGGGCATTTTCCAACGGATTGCGGTCGCCTCAACGGCGACATCGCAATCCCAAAATGCCCCACAAAATTCAAGCAGTTGGTGAGGACGCCTGGACATTCTTTAACGCTCACCACGGAGGATTCGCTAGAATGCCCCTTAAAGCCAAGCAGTTGGCTTTAAGCCAGCGTAGCTCAGCGGCAGAGCAACAGTTTTGTAAACTGTAGGCCGTCGGTTCAAATCCGACCGCTGGCTCATTCGTAAAGAGGTAAAAAGAAAAATGGAAAAAGCCGTCAGCGTATTTGGCAATCTGCCCGATATAACTCGCGAACCTCGTTTTCGCGTTCGGGTGACTGCAAATAAAGAAGTTGCGCCTGATGTAATCATACTCTCTTTGGAGAAGCCTAAAGAGTTTGCGTTCAAGCCAGGCCAGTATCTGTGGCTTGTATTGCCAAAGCGCTCAAAGCAGCTGGGGATTATAGATCGCAGGGCTTACTCTATCTGCTCAAGTTTGAATAGCGCAACACTTGAGTTGTTAATTCGTATTACTGGGAGCGAATACTCGTCTGAAGTGAAAACATTGCTGGAAGGCGACGAGGTTGCCATTATCGGCCCAATGGGATCTGCTTTTGTCCCGCCGCCCCAAGGTGCCTTGATGATAGCGGGCGGTACGGGTGTGTCACCCTTTCTTTCCATTTTGCGATCGGGTACAGCCGGAAAATTTTCTTTACTTGCGTATAACGCTCAAGAAAGACCATCCCATTGCGCAAAAGAACTGCAAAAACTTTCGCGTGCGTATCAGGTAATTCTGCGCGAAGGCAATCCCAACGGCGCTGATCTCGCCTTTATTGGCAAAGAAGCAGACAGCAGGCCTATTTTTATTTCGGGACCCCAAGATTTTGTGGATAGGGTTACTGCGATACTCTTATCGCTCCCTATCGCGGCCGAGAAGTTGCGTTATGAGGCGTTGTATCCTTCAAACGAGGCAAGTAAGGAGATGCATGATTTGTTCGCAAACAACAAGCAATCAGGAGGTGTTTTACAAGACTTCCCTCAATTAGGAGATTTATTCTTTCTCGTTACGCGGCAAACAACAAATCACGCGGTTTTGACAGATCGCAATGGAAGGATATTATTTGCCAATCATGCTGCCGAGCAAATAACCGGCTACACATTTGAGGAGATGAAAGGGCAAACGTCCAGACTATGGGGTGGCCTTATGCCTCCTCCTTATTACGCCGAAAAAGTATGGATT
>MHTS01000002.1 GCA_001824915.1 Candidatus Wildermuthbacteria bacterium RIFCSPHIGHO2_01_FULL_48_27b
TGCAGGTGGTTGCTTCTGATATTAGCAGAGGCAAACTTATTGTTTTGCCATGGGACGCGCTCGATTATGGCATAGCGCCAGATGAGCTTGATGTGGCGCGGGCAGTCAGAACGAGTATGAGTATTCCGTATTTTTACAATCCCGTGATAATGAAAGACAAGCAGCAGCACCCTTCGTATTTGGTGGATGGGGGAGTTTTAAGCAATTATCCGGTTTGGCTGTTTGATCCGGAAGGCGACAACACCACGCCAGTATGGCCAACATTCGGATATAAATTGGTGGAGCCAGAGGAGGGAAAGCCCAGGACCATTCGAGGCCCAATCAGCCTTTTGACCGCGCTGTTCTCAACCATGGTGGAAGCGCACGACGCACGGTATATTAAAGACGCAAACTTTATGCGCACCATACCTATTGAAACACTCGGTATTCAAACCACGCAGTTTGCTATGACGACGAAGCAAAAACAAGATTTGTATGAGAGCGGGAAGAAAGCAGCCACGGAATTCTTTGGCACATGGAGTTTTGAAGAATACGTCCAAAAAAATCTAAAAGAAGAACGCCGAAGCAAAAAAGTGTGGGCAAAAGAAGAGAGCGCATCGGGGCCGCGCTAAAAATCTATGGCACAAACAACTGCGTTTACTGGTAGATTCTGCTAAATATTGGTAGATATTGACAAATTTTGGTAGATTTGGTACGATATCTATATGCGGGAAAGCAGAGATTTATTAAGCATAGGCGAGGCGGCTGAATTTATCGGTGTTTCGATAAACACGCTTCGGGCATGGGACTCAAGGGGGAAACTGAAAGCTCTCCGTAGTCCCGGCGGGCATCGTTATTATTCCAAAGAGCAATTGGAGGGTTTTATGTCAGACATTGAATCAGTTGCGCGCGTATGGGCGGAAAGTCCGGTGGCGCCGGAACTTTTACCAGAACAGTATTGTCGTACCCATGATATATTTAAAGCGCGTCTTGATTCAATGTCTATCATTCTTAACCAGAGTAATAGAGTCGGAAAGGATATAGTGTCATTGATTGATGCGGTAGTGGGCGAGGTTGGTAACAACTCATTTGACCACAATTTCGGGAATTGGCCTGATGTGCCGGGCATTTTCTTTAGTTATAATATAGACAAGCGAATTATTGTTTTGGCAGATAGAGGACTGGGGATTCGGGCAACTCTCCTGCGCGTGCGTCCCGGCCTGCAGGATGATGCAGATGCCCTGCGGGTAGCGTTTACAGAGCGTGTTTCCGGCCGTACGCCAGAGCAGAGAGGGAATGGCCTTAAGTTTGTATATAACGTGGCAAGCAAGTATCCAGTGAGTATTTCTTTACAGTCTGGTACCGCCGTGGCGAATGTCTCAAAAAACGATAGTCAGTTGAAGATAGGGCTTGCCAGTCGAAATATACGCGGCACATTAGCAAAAATACTATATTAACTACCTTTCATATGCGAATAGAACTAAGAAAATTTGGGGAAGTGCTTACTTCACGCCCCGCAGGTAAAGAGGCGTTTGCAGCCATCCGTCCGACTCTTGATCCAAATGCAGATGTGGCAGAGGTTGATTTTACGGGCATCGTTTCTCTTTCTCCTTCTTGGGCGGATGAATTTTTCACCGCGCTCAAAAATATGTATGGCGAGAAGGTAACGTACTTGCCTACAGACAACCCGTCTGTGGTAGAAACGCTTAAAATTCTTGAAAAATACTAGAACTGGTAGTTTTTCTTTTTTGGAACGCGGGTAACAATTCGGTTTTTATGGACGAGTATAGAGTTGAATATTATGCAAAACAAGAAAAAACTAACAAATTACGAAAAAGATCTTCAAATTGCTCAATTTCGGAAGAAGCAAAATATCTCTCAAACGGCGGTGGCTGCGAGAGGGGTTGTGCTGATTTGAGGGCTTGAAATTTGCGGCGGAAAAGGCCATAATGGACAAATTATGTCTTTATCTGTTGGAATTGTGGGATTGCCGAATGTGGGGAAGTCCACGCTGTTTCAGGCGCTCACGAAAAAGAAAGTGGATATTGCTAATTATCCTTTTTGCACGATTGAGCCCAACGTGGGCATCGTGAAAGTTCCCGATGAGCGGCTGCAAAAGCTCGCTGATTTTTTCGAGTCCAAGAAAGTTATTCCCACGATTATTGAGTTTGTAGACATCGCGGGCCTTGTGCGCGGGGCAAACAAGGGCGAAGGTTTGGGCAACCAGTTTTTGGCAAACATACGCGAGGTGGACGCCATTTGCCAGGTGGTGCGCTGTTTTGAAAACGCGAATATATCGCATGTGGATGAAACGATAGATCCCTTGCGAGATATGGAAACGGTCCAGACAGAATTGATTTTGAAAGATTTAGAAACTCTGCAAAGACGATTGGCAAGCGTTGAGAAAGAAGCGCGGGCGCAAAACAAAGAGGTAATGCTTCGGCAAACCGTGTTACAGGGACTTCTGCGGAGTATGAATCAGGGGATTCCGGCGCTTCAATTTGTAAAAGAAAATCCCGACAGCGCTGAAACAGTAAACGAATTGTTTCTTCTTTCCGCAAAGCCAACGATTTATTTGTTCAACGCCGATACGGAAAAAGAGGCGGCTGGAGCGATTGCATACGCGAAAAAACTTGGAGCGCCGTACGCGGTGATGAATATTAAAGAAGAAGAGGAGAAAGTGGGTTTGTCGAGAGCGGAATTGCAGGAGCTCGGCTTGTCGCAAGCGCGGCTCCCCGAGCTTATCACAAAAGCGTATGAGGCGCTTGGTTTGATTACGTTTTTTACCACCGGCCCCGATGAAACGCGCGCGTGGACCGTGCGAAAAGGAGCTAAAGCGCCGGATGCCGGCGGCGCAATACACAGCGACTTTAAAGAGAAGTTTATTCGGGCGGCCGTGATCCAGTGGGATACATTGCTTAAGGCCGGCGGCACACCAGAGGCCATGGCACAGGGCCTTATTCGCACAGAAGGGAAAGACTATGCGGTAAAAGATGGTGATGTTATTGAAATCAAGCACGGATAAAAATACCGCCTCTCATATATTGAGGGGCGGTTTAGCTCTCGCGCCTGTTGCCTTAGCAAGCAGGATAGAGAGAGCCCGAAAGACCAAGAGGGCGAGGAAGTAGGCGAGAAGCGGCACCGCAAGAAAAATCCCCGCCTCCATGAAGATAAGTGGAGTATCTGAATCGGACGTGTGGAATAGGAATCCACTGGGTAAGTAGGTATGGGGAATAAAATGCATGTTTTCCAGGGCATTCAATGAGAAATCGAGGGCGATGGAAAGCAGGGATATAATGGTTATTCTGCGGACGATTGCTTTTGCCATGGGCCGCATCTTTCTGCAAAGGAGGGGGAGTCCAATGAGGAAAATCCCAACGACTTCAGAAGCAAATATAACCATGGAACCTCCCAAAAACCCAAATCTTGAGAAAATCATTCGGGAGAAGGTATTTCCTTCACACCCCAAATCCCAATTGCAGTCAGCCAGAAAGGAATAGGTGCTGCCAAGGTCTGCAACCACCGAAAGCGAGAATGTGCTGAAGACAAACACGAACATCCATTTTCCGCCGAAGGGCTCAACTACCCAGCCCTGGAGATTGTGAACGAGCTGTTTCATGATGCCCTCCTCTTTAAGGTTATAGCATATTTTATGAAGTTTTTTGAAGTCAAAAATCCGCCAGCTGGCGGAAAAAAGTCCAAAGCACGCGTAGGAGTTATCCATACGGCGCACGGCGATATCCACACGCCCGCTTTCGTGCCCGTGGCTACGAAGGGGACTTTAAAAACAATCCCGCCGCGCGAGTTTCAAGAAATAGGTGTGGAAGTTGCCTTCGTGAACACGTTTCATTTGGTTGCGCATCCGGGAGCAAAAGTGATACAGAAGTTTGGCGGCATTCACGCATACGCGAAACTTGGTATTCCTTTAATGTCGGATTCCGCGGGATTCCAGGTGTTTTCGCTGGGAGGAGGTGATTCGCAGAAGCGAATCAAAACCCATGAGGGCGAAGAGGTGCCGGTCAAAAAAATTTCAGAGGAAGGCGTGCTCTTCCGGGCGCCGCGCGACGGAAAAGAAATACTATTTACCCCAGAGCTCTCCATGAAATACCAGCAGCAGATTGGGGCCGATTTGATTATGGCGTTTGATGAATGCATTTACCACGGCGCCGATTACCAATATACAAAACAAGCTACAGAGCGTACGCACCGATGGCTTCAGCGGTGCATCAAGGCACAAAAGAAATCCGCCTCCGCCAAAGGCTACGGCGAGGCAAAGCAATATCTCTATGGCATCATCCAGGGTGGGACATTTAAAGATTTGCGCCAAGAGTCTGCCAAATTTGTTGCAGAGCAAGCAACACCGGGCGTTGCGATAGGCGGAGTGGCGATTGGAGAAACGAAAAAAGAAATACGCGAGCAACTACGCTGGGTTGCTCCCTATCTCCCTGAAGACAAACCTGTGCATTTGCTCGGTATCGGGCAGAGCGATGATATTCTCGACGCGGTGCGATACGGTGTGGATACTTTTGATTGCGTGGAGCCTACGCGTCTGGCCCGCAACGGCATTGTCTACTGTTCAAAGTCGGACTTTGAACAGTTTGCGAGGGTTGATCTAGGAGCAAGCAAATATCTCAAAGAAAAGGGCCCTATTCAAAAGGGTTGCCGCTGTTATACCTGTCAGAATTTCTCGTTGTCGTTCATTCACCATCTCTTCAAGGAACGAGAACTCCTCGGCTATTATTTAGCCACCTGGCACAATCTATATTCCTTTGCCGAGTTTTTTCGCAATCTCCGAGAGCAAATTGCCGCGGGGAAAATTTAATTGCCGAGTTTGCGAAGCGGGCTGTTCGGGCTGGCCGGAGCGCCAAAAAACTGCCGCACATTGAGCCCATCTTCTCCAAAAGATGGTACCGAAATATCAAGGCTTTTCCAAATGTCACCTCCCTCGTAGATGCCTACAAGAAGCGCGATAATAAGAAGGGGAATGAGTATGAGATGCATAGAATAGTAAAATAATACGGGAAAGCCCAGTGTTTGTCAACTACAAAGTTAGTAAGTTCAACAAGTAAGTGCAACACTTGGTAGAATCCAAGTGTATGCAGTACAGACATTTTTCCATCGAGGAACGGGAGTTTATCCA
>MHTS01000003.1:0-1485 GCA_001824915.1 Candidatus Wildermuthbacteria bacterium RIFCSPHIGHO2_01_FULL_48_27b
CTTTTAACAGAGTGCGCGCAAACGGCAAAGAGCGCCGGGTTGCCGCTGTTAGTTGATGGTCTTGGCGACGGGGAAACTCCTCTCGGTATCGATAACGCATACATCATGCGGTATGGAGGGTATCGTACTTTGGGGGAGGAGTGGTGGAGAAATCGGCTCCCAGTACACCTGCGCTTTGAGTCTCCTCACACGAGAATTCAAGTTCCGACGCAGGTAGACGACCTTCTGTTGCGATGCACGGACGGAGTAGTGCGGGTACGCCGCAAAGGAGAGGGGAAGCCGGTGGTCAGCTTTGCCGGTATGGTAAAAACAACGTTCAAAAATACGGTGCATCAAAGGCTTGACGAGAGCCCCCTTTACCTACGCGGACTCTTGGACGACCGCTACTTTGCAATGAGCAACGGCATATTCTTGCGCACTAAGGCTCTTCGCATCCTAGAGCGTTCCGATAAGCTCGTATGCAAGCTTACGGGACAGTTTTTTTCTCCTTTATCTCCGCGGCGGTCATATGACGAAATGAAAGAGTTCCGGCGCGGGTTCGCGGAGATGATTCTTGAGAGCGACTACGCGCTTGATGTGCGCGGGTACGGCAACGCATCGTACCGCCTGTATGAAATACTTTCGCTCGGGCGCATACCCGTCATTATTGACACCGAGCGCTACTTCCCTTTTAGCGATGTTGTTGATTGGCATAAATTTTCGCTCATTGTAGATTTTCGAGACATTAAGCGTCTCCCACAAATAATCGCGGACTTTCACAAATCACTTTCGAATGAACAGTTCGAAACAATGCAACGCGAAGCTCGCGCTGCATTTGTCAATTACTTCCGCATCGACGCCCAAATGCCGCACATCATACGCGAGTTCAACAGGCTTCGCGCGCTTGGCCCGCAATGAAACTGTATTATATAGCCAACGCGCGCATGCCAACCGAAAAGGCGCACGGCATACAAATAGCCAAGATGTGCGAAGCTTTTATCGAAGCCGGTATTGATGTAAGCCTCGTGGTGCCGTCGCGCGCTACCGCAATGCAGTCGATACAGGAGTTCTACGCGCTCCGCGTTTCGGTGCCCACCATCCGCCTCCTGCCGGTGCCCGACCTGTACACATGGGGCCGTTTAGGGTATCGGATAAGCTCGTATTTTTTTATGGCGGCATCTGTTGTTTTTTTGTGGCGGAAAAAAATAAAAGGAGAAAACTTTATCGTCTACACGGTCGACCTGGATAATTTCTCTTCCTCGGCGCTGCCGCTTGTTAGTGTTCCTCTTTTCTCGGAGATGCACGGGGGGAAGCCAAACACTTTCGCGCAGCGTTTCCTGTTTCGTTCTGTGCGGGGAATTATCGCCATCAACCCAATTATCGTCGAGGAGCTTAAAAAGACTTTTCCTTCCTCGCCGGCGCGGTATTGCGCGGAATCTAACGGCGTTGACAACGCCGGCTTCGCTCCGGCGGATAAAAAAGAGGCGCGCAAGCGGCTCGGACTCC
>MHTS01000003.1:1497-7366 GCA_001824915.1 Candidatus Wildermuthbacteria bacterium RIFCSPHIGHO2_01_FULL_48_27b
CCCGCAGGAGGAGCGCATTGTCCTGTATGCCGGGCGTTTTTTTGATTGGAAAGGCCTGGAAATTTTGCCTCATGCGGCTGTCCTGACTCCGGATATACGCTGGTATGTGGTGGGTGGTGATAAGGAGCGCTTTGCGGAGCTTGTCCGCGAGCCGCTTCCTGATGCTATGTACTTTGCAGGAAGCCGTCCGCATGATGAAATGCGGCTCTGGTATGCGGCCGCCGATGCGCTGGTGGTGCTTGGCACCAAGCGGGATACGCAGTCCCGCTTATACACCTCGCCCATGAAGCTGTTTGAGTATTTGCTCTCCGACAGGCCTATCGTCGCGAGCGGAACGCCAGCGATACGGCAGATTGTCTCCGAACAGGAGGTGCTTTTTTACGAGCCCGACAACGCAAAAGACCTTGCGGATAAAGCGGCGTATGCTATAGGTCACGGCGCCGACGTAGCCGGGCGCGTAGCCGCTGCGGAGCGCAAGGGTCGTGGGATATCTTGGAAAGCGCGCGCAGAGCGGATAAAGGAGTTTATGCAAAAGTGATATATGGATACGCAAATAAAAAACGGCAGACTTGAAGAATATAAAAAAAACATTACCTCCCAACACGGAGAAGACGGCATCATTGCGGAGATATTCCGCCGGATGGGTGCGGAAAATAAGTGGTGTGTCGAATTCGGCGCGCTCAACGGCACGCATCACAGTAATACTTGGAAACTCATCATGCAGGACGGTTGGTCGGGTGTGCTTATAGAAGCCGACCCGACCTATGCCGAAAAATTGAAGGAGGTTTATAAAAACACCCCGCGCGCGCGTTGCTTCAACGAGTTTGTAGAGTTTGAGGGAGAGCATTCGCTCGACTCCATTCTCGCGCGTACATCGATACCGCGGGACTTCGACCTGCTCTCCGTTGACATAGACGGCAATGACTATCACATATGGAACTCACTTTCGCAGTACCGTCCGCGGCTCGTTGTCATTGAATTCAATCAAACCATTCCGAACGATATTTCGTTCATACAACCGCGCGACAGGTCGGTTCAACAAGGCTCTTCTCTGCTTGCGTTAGTCGAACTTGGCAGAAAAAAGGGGTATCGCCTGGCCGCTGTCGCGGGTGTAAACGCCTTTTTTGCGCTCGATGAGTTATTTTCTAAACTCGGCATAGACGACGCTTCAATTGATAAGATGAATTCAGACACGAGTTGCTATACACGACTCTTTCAACTCTATGACGGGACGCTTGTCCTCGACGGGTACAAAAAATTATTCTGGCATAACCTGCCGATAAAACAGGAAGATATACAAGTTCTCACCGCGCACCGCCGCACCTATCCATCCGGAGTGAGCTCTAAATGGATTGTTCGTACAATAAAGTACTACGTCCGCAAACTGTCCTCCAAAGTATGAACATAGGCCTGTTACTTGACCCATACGGGGAGAAGAGTCCGGGAGGCTTGGGCCGGGCGGTATTTGAGATGGCGCGGGGAATCCGTGCGGCAGACCGCAAAAACAGCTATGTGGTGTATACAAAAAACGCGATGGGAGTTACCTCGTTGTTTTTGCAGGGAGCGCGAAAGATGGACCGCAATTTAGACCTGTATATTTTTTTTAATCCGATAGTGCCGCTGTTCCTGTTCCCCAAGCGGGCAATCGTGGTCGTGCACGATTTCGCGTACCTGGAGTTGCCCGGACGCTCTCTTTTACAAAAGATAAACGGAGCGGTTTTGTATTGCGCCCACGCGCTCTCGCTCCGGAAAGCGACAAAAATAATTGCTGTATCAAACACTGCAAAAGAAAGTACTATACGGCATTTTGGAACCAATCCGGACAAAATAAAAGTTATCTATAACGGCTTCATTGCTTTGGATGGAACGCCGGAGCCTATACCTGCTCCGGATAATTTCTTTCTATTTGCCGGGGTGCTCAAGGAGCGCAAGAATGTTGCCGGCATCATAAAGGCTTTCGGGCTCTTTGCAAGAAATAATACAACCCACGAACTACTCATCGCCGGCAAGCAGAGTGGAACGTATGCCGATTCTCTCGTTGTGTTGGCGCGCGAGCTTGGGATGGAGAAGCGCGTGCGTTTTTTAGGATATGTAACAGACGGACAGCTGAAGTATTTGTACAACAAAGCGCAAGCGCTTGTTTTCGTGAGTTTTATTGAGGGCTTCGGCATGCCGGTGCTTGAGGCTATGCACGCGGGGCTGCCGGTCATCGCGTCCAATAACGGTGCGCTTGCGGAAGTGGCGGGGGATGCGGCGCTCTTGGTAAACCCTTCCGCGCCCAGGGACATAGCCGCGGCGATGAGCCGTATTGCCTCCGATGCTTTGCTGCGCGCAGATCTTAAAGAAAATGGCATGCTTCGCGCTAGGCAATTTTCATGGGACGAAAACGCAAGGCAGTTTATTGAAATTATGTCTGCATTATGAAGATACATTTTTATACTAAAGGGGACGAGAAGATCGGCGACTCCCGCCAGCGGGCGATGCGTATTGCCGATGAACTGCGGGAGCGCAGTATAGACACGGTTGTGCATTGGCCGCCTGTGGTCCTTATTTCGACTACGCGCTGGCCGAAGAAATTTTTCCTTATTGTAACGACCATACTCTCGCTTTTTTCAATCAAAAAAAGAGATATTGTGTTTTTACAAAGGACTATCGGTAACAAATATTTTTTTGCCATCATAGTCGCGTACCTGACGCTCTTCCGGCGGAAGATGATTTTTGATTTTGACGACGCTATTTATATGCACGACTTTTATAAGACAAAAAAGTTGGTACAGATGGCCGATGTCGTGTTTGTGTGCAGCCGGGCGCTCCAAACATGGGTGCGGCAATACAACAAAAATGTGCATATCTTTCACACCACGGTTAAGCTCGCAGACTACGCAAAGTACACCAAAGACTACTCTGTGCCCCAGAGCCCGCTTATCATTGGCTGGGTTGGCACCGCACGGGATCATTACAAAAACCTTTCACTCCTCGCGGAGGTGTTTAAAAAGTTGCCTGCGCGTACAGCAGTACCCTTTAAATTTTTGCTCATAGGAGTGTGGGGGTTTCCAAAGATTAAAGAACTTTTTGAACCGACTGCCGGTCTCAATGTTGAGTTTGTAGAGTATCTGCCTCCGGGCAAGATGGCACCGACTATCCAGAGTTTTGATATTGGGGTGAACCCATTGGTGGAGAAAGGTGAGTGGAATATGTCGCGCTCGTCTTACAAGCCGTACGAGTATATGGCCTGCGGACTCGCGCAGATTACCAGCGCGGTGGGCGAGATTACCCATGTGGTGCACGATGGTGTAAACGGTTATCTCGCCGACAGTGTCGATGAGTGGGTAGAAAAGCTGGCCAAACTTCTCGAGAGCAGAGAGCTGCTCGCACAGCTTGGGGCGGCGGGGCAAAAAACAATCCGCGAGGAAGAGTCCTATGAAGTAGCAGTGCCGCGTATGCAGAAGATTATTGAACAGCTTTAGTATTTGAAATCGTCTATTTCGGAAAGGCGCTTATTGCGCAATTCCTCGCGTTTCGCTATTTCTTTGAATATCCTGATATTGTAGTAATTATCCTGATTAAGGTTACCCATATCTCCTTGATGTTCGTGCAGGCTGGCAACGATATCCTCTACAGAATGCACAGGCCTAAAACCCAAGACTGTTTCCGCCTTTGTTGTCGAAACTTTATAATTTCGCATATCGGCGACATGTTTTATTTCTAAGTCTATTTTTTTGTCCGAAAGCTTCTCCACTCTTTGTCTAACTCGCTCGCCGACATCTCCCACGGTGTAATTGCCGGACGAAACATTAAAGATGCCGCTTAAATCCTCGGGCGCTTCGAGTGCCAGCAGAAAAGCCTGTGCGCAGTCCCGGATGTCATAGATAGGCCGCCAAATGTCCGGGTTGTTGACGGTAATTTTTTCGTCAACCATAGCTGTTTTATACATGGCATTGACGATGAGGTCCATGCGCATCCGTTTGCTATAGCCGCAGACGGTGCCTTGGCGCAGGCTGATGACCGAAAAATGTTCATCCTGGAGCTCGAGCGCACCGCGCTCGCCTTGGAGTTTGGAGAGCCCGTAGGGATAGTTTGAAGAGGCGGGCGACTCTTCATCAAACACTTTATCCTCGGTATAGCCGTATACCGAGCACGAAGAGGCATATATAAAACGCTTTACCCCCGCCCGCTTTGCCGTGTAGGCCAAGTAGGAAGGCAGAGCCGCGTTGAAGATAAAGTTCTTCGAAGGGCTGTGCTCGGCCATAGGGTCGTTGGAGAGGCCGGCCAAGAAGATAAAAGCGTTAAAACCCGCCATATCCGCTTGAGTACACTCAAACAAATCTTTTTTTGTGACTTTAATATTGGAAGGCAAGTGATTTCCGAACCACAGCAGGTCTATGACCTCAACCTCGTAGCCCGCATCGACAAGCAATGGAACGAGTTGCGCGCCGATATATCCCGCGCCGCCGCCTACCAGAATCTTTTTATTTTTTTTCATATTTTTTATACTTCGCGGTATTGAGAGAGGTGTCTTTAGGGACCGAAAAGCTCACGTCTGCAGTAGACATCTTGCCGATAGTTTTTTCCCCACCCAGCGCTTTGGCGTAAGTATACAGCGAGCGACGGGCGTGCCCCAGATGAATAGTACCGTGTATGCCGGCTTTGAGTACGGTAATTATTTTTTTTGCTATCACATCTACGGTTTCGCGGCTCGTATAGTGGTCGACAAACGCCTTTTCAAAAGGAAACACCTTTTCCCCAAAAGAAGTTCTGACTATTAAGTAGTCGTCAAGCATACGGACCGCGCATTCGCCGCCGAGTTTTGACCACGCGTATTTGTTTGCAGGGAACATCGGGCCATCTTCTTTGTAATTACCCTTCTTGCCGTCAAACACGTAGTCGGTGGAGATATATATCAATTTTATATTGTGCTGCAAACACAGCGCAGATAAGTACGCGGTGGCTATAATATTTACTGCTATGGCTTTTGCCGGGTCTTTATCTATACGAGGCGGCGAGGTAAATGCGGCGGCGTGTATAATAAGCGAAGGGCGATGGGCACGGATATATTTCTCCATCTGACGCTTGTTGGTAACGTCAAACTCCGCCGAGGTAGGGAAGGTCGCTTTCTGGAGCAACTTTTTGAGCTCTTTGCCTAAAAGCCCACTGCCGCCGGTGCAGAGTACCTTCTGTTGGTTAAACTTTGCCATATATAAAATTGCCCGAGCGCGCATCGGCGGCCCAGTTTTTTACGCCCAGTCCCATGCGGTCTTTTTCGGTAATAATCAATGCCGGAGATGCCACAGTCGTGTCAAAAGTTGCCTTAAGTGTTTTGTCGGCCAAGGTCCAATCGAGGTCGGGGGCGAGCGGGGAGATGCCCGCTTCGCAGCCTTGGCTGTACTCACCGGTGCAAAGGTACTCAATCGCCGTAGGTTCCAAAAATAAATTGCCGTGAGCAAAGCCGGGCGGCACCCAAATCCACTCGCCGCTCTCTGCCGCGGGGCTGTGTCGCATGTCGTACAAAATTGCTTTACCAAATGTGGGTGAGCCCACACGGATATCCGCGACTATGTCTATCATGTGCCCAAACAGTACGCGGATGAGTTTGCCCATATACGGATTCCACTGGAAATGGAGTCCGCGCAACGTGTGCGGGAGCGAGTAACTCTCGTTTTGTTGTACAAACTCGGTGCCGGCAAGTGGCGCGAGCGCGGGGTGTGCAGCGAGGTCGCTCTTGCGGAAGCTCTCGGTAAAGTATCCGCGATTGTCCTTAAATAAGGCAAACTGCACAGTCTTTATTTCGGGCAGAGCCAAGGTTTTAACAGACAGTATTTTCATGAGAAGATGCAGGTACAATACTATAATATGATTGAAAAAGAAACGT
>MHTS01000004.1 GCA_001824915.1 Candidatus Wildermuthbacteria bacterium RIFCSPHIGHO2_01_FULL_48_27b
TCGTTTTTACCCCCAAAATTGAATACAAATTAGTCGCCGAGCGAAGCGAGGCGAACCAAAACTCTTTGACTTTTCCTTTCTGGTGCCGCGGGAGAGAATCGAACTCTCATGAGGTTGCCCTCGCGGGATTTTGAGTCCCGTGCGTCTCCCTGTTCCGCCACCGCGGCATAGGATATAGTGTACTGAAAAAATGGGGTTTTGTAAACCCTATTTTTGGTTGGTAGGACAAGCGGGGCTTGAGCATTTCACTTTCTTGCGGGCAGTTTCAACAAGGAGAGAGTTGCATGTTTTGCATTTTTCTCCGGTAGGTTTGTCCCACAACGCAAAGTCGCATGCAGGATATTGGTCGCATCCATAAAAAACCTTTTTCCGTTTGGTGCGTTTTGCCGTGAGTTGGCCTGGTTTGTCCCGCTTCGCAGGATCTGGCGAAGCCAGACATTTCGGACAAGGGACATTAATGGTATTCTCCTCGAGAGAAGCAGTATATTTGCATTCGGGAAATCCGGAACAGGCGTAGAATTTTCCATATCTGCCAAAGCGGATAAGAAGGCGGTTGTCCCGCTTCGCGGGATCTGGCGAAGCCAGACACTCAGGGCATATTTTATCTGTTTTTTCTGCCGCTATTGTTCGTTTTGATACTTCTATCTCCTTTTTTTCCAAATTCTTGGCAAACGGTTCGTAAAATTCTTTCATCATAGGTTGCCATTCTTTTTTCCCCTCCGCGATTTTGTCCAAGTCTTCTTCCATCTCCGCGGTAAAGTCTATGTCCACAATTTCCGGGAAATGCTCCACCAGCAAGTCGTTTACCGCAATGCCAATTTCCGTGGGCCGAAGGCGGCGCTGGTCATCTTTTTCTACGTAATTACGATCCTGAATCGTGGAGAGAATGGGTGCGTAAGTCGATGGCCTCCCAATGCCGTGTTGTTCTAACATTTTTATTAAGCTTGCTTCATTGTATCGTGGAGGGGGTTGGGTAAAATGCTGTTGTTCAAGCAGTTTTTGCAACTCGAGTGTTTCTCCCTTTTCTATGGCGGGCAAGTCCATTTCTTCAAATTTCATAGGGTATACTTTCAAAAAGCCGGGAAACTTAAGCATTTGGCCTGTTGCGCGAAAGGTATATTGATTGGCCTGAATATCAATGCTGGTTGCGTCGAACACTGCCTGCGCCATTTGGGAAGATATAAACCGCTGCCAAATGAGCTGATAGAGTTTTGTTTGTTGGGGAGTCAACCGCAAAGTACCCGGTTTGCGAGCGGGTTCTGTGGGGCGGATTGCTTCATGCGCTTCCTGAGCTCCTTTTGATTTTGTTTTGAATTGGCGAAAGCTCCCTGCCCAATACGCTTGTCCGTATTCTTTTGAAATAAGTTCTTTTGCGCCCGCAAGAGCAGACTGCGCAAGGTTTAAAGAGTCTGTTCTGTGATACGTAATTCTTCCTTGCTCATAGAGTTGCTGGGCGACACTCATGGTCAGCCTGGCGGGGAATCCAAGCCGGGACGCTGCCGTTTGTTGGAGCGTCGAGGTGGTAAAGGGCGGCAAAGGATTTTTTCTGGTTTCTTTTTTTTCGATGGAGGCTACCTTATATATCGCTCCTTCCAATTCTTTGAGGATTTGGTCTGCTTCTTGTTTGTCGTGAATATCGAGTTTTCCAATGGGCTTTCCGTCCTTTTGCGAAAGTTGCGCGCTAAACTCTTTACTCTCTTTCTCAAAAAGAGCTTCAACGCTCCAATATTCCTCTGGCTTAAATTTTTCTATTTCGCGTTCCCTGTCAACAACCAATCGCACGGCAACCGATTGCACTCTTCCCGCAGACAGCCTGCGAGCAACTTTTCTCCAGAGGAAAGGGGAGAGTTTGTATCCTACTAATCTGTCTAATATTCTTCTGCCTTGTTGGGCTTCGACTAAGTTCTGGTCGATTTTCCGGGGATTTTGCAGAGCTTCTTGTATGGCCTGTTTGGTAATTTCATGAAATACGATACGCGCCGGATTCTTCAAGCCCAAAGCTTGCGCAAGATGCCAGGCAATGCTTTCTCCTTCGCGGTCTTCATCAGTCGCGAGAATGACCTGGTCTGTTTTTGCAGATTCTTTTTTGAGCAGCGATACGGTTTTCTTTGCCTTGGTGGGAATCACATAGCTTGGTTCAAAGTTTTTTTCGGTATCCACCCCTAATTTGCTCTTGGGCAAATCGCGAACATGGCCAAACGACGACAAGACAGTATATTCTTTGCCGATAAATTGTTGGATGGTTCGCGCCTTCGTGGGGCTTTCAACAATAACTAATTTTTTCATATAAAGTCAGACTATACTCGCATTGCAAAACTTTTGCAAGCGTATCGTATCAATAAAACTGTTCTTACTGTACCACAGAGTTTTTAGAAAACAAAAATTCGCTCCAGGTGGAAAAATCTAGAGGAATAGGCTATTGTTGAGGAATGGAGGCCCAAGAGAACAACTATGCATTTATAGACAGCCAGAACTTGAATTTAGGCATTCAAAAGTTAGGGTGGAGATTAGATTACCGAAAATTCAGAGTGTATCTTGCCGAAAAGTACGGCGTCAAAAAAGCGTACATGTTTATCGGTTTTGTGGCGTTGAACCAGTCCCTCTACGATCGTTTGCAAGAGGCAGGTTTTATACTGAAATTCAAGCCCACAATACCGGACGCCGATGGTAAAATTAAAGGCAATATCGACGCGGACCTCGTCCTGCGGGCCGCTCTTGAACTGCAGGAATACAAAAGAAAAAGCACCGCGTAAGGACGAACCTTAGGCAGTACTTTTTCCTAGAAATACAACTCTATTATACACCCACACCGCACCATTGTCAAGCTAAAGGCGAGATCGGCCTCAACGAGGAAGATTTGTATTAGCTTACTCTTATATTCTATCGTTTTAATTATGCTATAGCAGAATAAAAACGATAGACTAAAGAAATGCTCATGGGGTGTTTCTGTTTGTACACGGTTGTAGTACAATAAAGAAATGAGTTTTTTCCAGGAATTCCGCACCGAAACAAAACTTCTGCTCGTCGTCGCCCTCGCCGCCATTATTCTCACCGTCGGCGGGGTTTTACTGTTGAAAACCATGCAGCCCCTGCCATCTACAATGCCAGTTGCGCAAGTTCCCCAGCCAACCCCAATCCTTATTTGGTACCATCCAACAGTATTGTCGCCACAAATTACAGGAAAGTCAGGATTAGGATTTTTTGTCGAGCCAGATTTTACGGGTATAGACGCTTCATATTGGTGCGCTATCGATCTAGCTGGCCTTGGAGGGGGGTTTCATATTCGACAACGATCGCTCAGAGGAAATCCCTACGCATTACTAAAGGGAGCTATGGATTACATAGATCGACAACAGGAGGGGGGCGACTTAGCAATTCGCGAAGAGATAAACATTGGTTCGTTTCCTGCGTTATATGTAAAGAGTAAGCATGATGGTGTTCAGTGGGCGCAAAGTCTTCTATGGGAGACGGATGATACCTTTGTACGGCTTGCTGTAGACTCATGGTGTAAATCTGATAACGGGGACGAGTTAACAAAAGAAGAGATTATCAAGATTGCAGACTCAATGCTCCAAAATCCAATACCCATATTCGAACCAAGCTACTTACCTCCGCAGGTTTTCAAAGAGTCCGTAGAGTGGCTTGAGTCGCGACCCATCGAAGAGGAAGACCTTGGGCTCGGACAACTAAAATTGAAGTTTCCGGAAATGAAAGTAACATGGAATTATGCATGTAGACCTCAACCGAAATGGGGTGTATTTTCTATTAGCCAAGAATTACTGAATAAAGATAACGAAAATCTTGCACAATTGGCGGATAACATTCAAGCCGAAAACAATATTCCGGATGATCTCGTTACTAGAGAGGAAGTTAGCATTAGTGGAGGAAACGGACTTTATATGGAATATACTGGTACGACGCTCCCGAGTCAAAGATTATTTTGGACAAGCGGTTCCTTACTGCTAACTATTACATCAAGTGAAATAAGGAAGGACAGTTGTGCCATATCTCAAGAAGATATAATGAAAACGGCTAAATCATTTGTTCCTTTGCTTGATATATACTTTGTAAATCCAGAGAAAACTCCGCCTATACAGGGCGAAAAAACAGAAGAATCGGATACGTCACAGAAGGAACAAAAGGCATCAAAAGAAGGGCTCAATCCAGGAACCTGGCCGCTCTACACAGGCATTTCTGATGGAATTAGATACCAAATTAACGTTCCTCCGGATCTCAAAACGCTATATGGTCCTAATACAGAATGGAGTACGGGTAGTGTCTATTCAAGGACATGGGCAAGGTTTAGTTTTTCTCGCACCACACCAATAAATTTCTCGATATCAACCAAACGATTTTTCCCTGCGTCATACACAATGCCAAAATCCACATCTTCGTAATCGTGGGCGATAATGTTCCGGAATTTTGCCATATTGATAAGCTTGTCAGAAAGCTCTTTGGGCAGAAATTCTTGTTCGTCGAGCACATAGAACGCGTCGCCATAGGTAGTGGGACGGCGAAAATCTTTGAAAGCGATCACCGCTTCCGCCAAGTCAATAGTCGCTTGCGCAGCTAAATACAAATACCGCTCAAATGCGCCCTTCAGATCGGGGTTGTCTTCTATTTCCTTTTGCTTGTACTTCCTGTATCGCTCGAGAAGTTTGAGATATTTTCGTATCGAGCTTATTTTTGCTTCCACTACCTGAATGTTGCTCATAGCATTTTATGCTTTTGTTAAGCCGTATTTCCGAAGGCCGTGCATAAAATCAAAGTACTCGTTCAAAATACGAGGAAGCAACAGCACCTTGTAAGGTTCCTGCTCATGCAGAAGAATACCTTCTTTAATAATAGAGTATTTTACTTCCGGGCTTTTGATATCGTTCAAAATCAATACATCGACATTATCGGTCTTCAGCTCCTTGCTTAATGCATGCATAAGCTGGAGCCGCAAGGCAAACCGTTTTTGTGCGTCTTTCTCTTCAAGATACACGGCAAAATCGTAGTCGCTCAAGGGCCCGGTTTTTCCTGTGGCATGGGAACCAAAAAGATACCCCAGCTTTATCTGTGGATACTGTTCAAAAATATGCTGTATATTGTCTTTCTGTATTTCCATACCCTTTCTTTACCACAAAAATGCAAAATGGTATAGAGGAATAATGCACTTCTTCCAGGAATTCCGCACCGAAACAAAACTTCTGCTTCTCGTCGCCATCGCCGTCGTTATTCTTGTCCTCGGCGGGGTTTTGCTGCTGAAGGTTGGGCTAGGACCGTCCTCGCCCACGCCACCTCCGCCCGCTCCCGCGCCGTCGCCACAAGCGCAAACCGAAGAAGTCGACACCTCCGCTTGGCAAACCTACCGCAACGACGAGTTTGGGTTTGAGGTGAAATACCCTAAGAACTTCGTTAATAAGGAATATCCTTCAGGGATTCGAAGTAGTGAAGTGTTTGGGATTCAGTTCGTAGATCAAAAATGGGGGGAAGGGCATTATCCATCTTTGACCATAAGTGTCATAGAAACCGAACTATCTCCACGAGAATGGTTGGAGAAGTACAGCGATCCGGTATCCGAATCATCTCCTGGAGATATTCCGGAACCAGCTGTTGGTTATCGAAATGCTCAAGACACGATCGTCAACGGAAGAACTGCTTTGAGCGTTGAATTTATCGCGACAAGCGATATGAGCAATAGTACCCTTATTCAAGGGGAATCCAATAGGTTATATCACATTGACGCGATAAGCAGTGGCCTCGGAGATTTTCCGCAAGAAGCGTATAGTCAAATCCTCTCCACGTTTCGGTTTGTTGATTAAGTTGCGTTAGGGTTGTGCCAGGCTTAGCCTAGCACATTAGTTGTTTCTTAGCCTCTCAACTGATTCAGATAACATCTGGCAGTAGAGGTTCAAGCCGATGGTGTTTACGGTGCCGGCTTGCTCTTTGCCTAAGATGTTGCCGGCGCCGCGGATTTCCAAGTCACGGAGGGCTATTTTGTAGCCCGACCCTAACTCTTCTGCTTCTTTGAGCGCGCGCAAACGAAGCTTTGCTTTTTCGCCGAGGCGCCCGCCGTAAAGAAAATATGCGTATGACTGGATATTCGAGCGGCCCACCCTGCCCTTTATCTGATAAGCCTGCGAGAGTCCCAGCTTCGGCGCGTCATCCACGATAATAGTGCTGACGTTTGCCATGTCGAGGCCGTTCTCGATAATCGTGGTGGCGAGAAGCACGTCAAAGTTTTTGTTTCGGAAATCCTCAATAACTTTGATGAGTTGACTTTCGCGCATTCTACCATGAGCTATGGCAAAACTGGCCCTTCGACTGCGCTCAGGGTAAACCTCGGGGACTAACTTTTCTAAATGCTTTTTTACCTGCTCTATGGTCCCGATACGATTGTGCAAATAATATACCTGCCCGCCTCTAGCCAATTCTTTTTGAATCGCTTCTTTTACGATATTTTCATTTCGTTTGATGATTGTGGTTTGCACGGGCAAGCGGCCTTCGGGCGGCGTTTGAATAGAGCTGATTTTTTTGAGCGAGGAAAGCGCCATATATAGCGTACGGGGGATTGGCGTGGCGGAAAGCGAGAGCACGTCTAGCGAGCTGCGCATTTCCTTGAACTTTTCTTTTTGCTTTACGCCAAAACGCTGCTCGTCGTCTATTACAAGCAAGCCCAAGTTTTTAAAATTCACGTCGTTTGATAAAAGACGATGCGTTCCAACTACAATGTCAACCTGGCCTTCCTTGAGCTCGCGCAGGATTTTTGCTTGTTCTTTTTTTGACTGCAGCCGCGAAAGCGCTGCCAAACGAATTGGCAAGTTCTTTAGACGAGATGCAAAGTTTTTGTAATGCTGGTCCACCAAAATAGTGGTGGGAGCCAAGAGCGCTGCTTGATACCCGTTGTGCGCGGCGCGCACCATCGAGCGCAAAGCCACTTCTGTTTTGCCAAACCCCACGTCTCCGCACACAATACGGTCCATGGGCTCTGGCGCGGCTAAGTCTTTATAAATATCTTCCAATGCCTGCATTTGATCCGGCGTTTCTTCGTAAGAGAACGTTTCTTTGAGCTTCTGCTCGATCTCCTCTTCTCTTCTATAGGGAGGCCTCAAACTTATTTCTCGTTTGGCATACAACTCCAAAAGCTCCTTCGCTAGTTTCTCGATTTCTTCTTTTGCTTTCTTTTTTGTTTTCTGCCAAGTAAGAGAGCCCAAGCGAGGAATGTGCGGCTCAGAAAAGCCTACGTATCGAGAAAGCTTTCGTTCCAACCCTATTGGCACAAATAGCTTATCTCCCGCTGCGTATTCAAGCGCATAGTATTGCTGTGATTGGATATCTTCGATCCCTCCGAATAGGGCAACTCCATGGTCTAAATGCACAATGTAATCTCCGGATTTCAGCCCATGGAGATCGGTCCGCCAGCTGGCGGATTGCGATTTGAGCCGTTTCTTGAGGAGTTCTTTTATTTTCCGCTCTTCCTCACTGGTATAATTTCTTCCTGCTATAGCATGAAAGTATTCTATAGTATTTCCCTTGAATTCAATTTGCACTGGAGTGTTCATGTTGATGGGAAATACCTCCACGATTCCGCCCCGATGCGCGAATTCACCAGGTTCAGAAACTCGGAATACTTTTTCGTATCCAAGTTCGTCAAGCTTGCGCAGAAATTCAGAAACTGAATACTGCTGGTCTTTCTCAAGCAAGAGTATGTTGTCCTGGAAAAACGCCTGCGTTTTTTGCGCTCTTAAAATCTTTTCGAAATTCTCCCGAAACCAAACATTCCCCTTTTCCAAAAAATAGGGGGTGACAGAAACAATAAGCAGCTTATCTGCAGTCGATGGGCTTGCCATCTCAATCTTTGTAGCTCGAAACTGGCATTCCGTCAATCAATGGAACGGGCAGGAGTTTTAGGGAATTGATTAAAATACGAGAAATGAGTATTATTAAAAAGCCGAGTACACCGTGTGTGGAGGGGTTATGGAAATGACAGAAGCGCGCAGGGTTTTTGGATTATTGTTGAGTGTTCGGGCTGCCATTTCCCAGTACATTTCACCGAGTTCTGGGGAGGCCCTTGAGATGTGTCACTGCTGTTTTCGAACAGCCAAGGGTCTTTTCCTCGAAGTGAGCGAGCTTGAGGGGTTCGTGCGCCTAAGAATCTGGAGCCCCTGGGGTGGATTGCTTCTTGCCGTCGTTAGCACTTCTGCATGGAACGCGGTATGCCATATCATATTCGCGTTAATAGGAAGCCAGACGGCAATTTCCTTCCAGCCGAGGGAAGGCGCGTGGCTCTATCCCGTCAGGCGAGCACATCTTCCTTTCCCGGTTCTCTGCAACGAGGAGGACATAAGGAACGAAAAAGGCATCAAGGTGAGAGCCGCGGAATGGAAAGAACTTTGTGCCGCGCAGCAGCAGGCTGCGTAAAACCGTTAGGAGTGTAAGGCATAAGATCATTCGAGGATGTGTCTTGTGCCCTTTGTTTTTTACTGTTGCGTTGTTTGTTTATCTCTCGCGTCCAAAAGCGATTCGAGCGTTCCGGTTACAGTATGGAGCGTTTGGTCGAGTAGGCCCTTTTCGGATTGAAGAAATTGCCGTAACACGAATTTTTCCACGTCGGCAGGCTTACTGTCTGTCGGGCTAATTCCAACTCGTATGCGAGTAAAGTCTTGAGTGCCGAGCGCGCTGAAAATGGATTCTACTCCTTTGTGCCCAGCAGAGCCGCTGGACCGAGAAACTTTAACTGTCCCAAGAGGGATATCTATTTCGTCGTGTATCACAATAAGATCTACAGGAGGAATTTTATAAAACTGCAAAAGAGATTTTACCGCTTCCCCAGAGTTGTTCATAAACGTCTGGGGTTTTGTCAGTATATCAGATTGTGTGAAGCGAGGCTTCACACAATCTGATAAGAGGGCATTGGATTTTTTGTCCATGCGGAACTCGGGAAAGCCGTGTTTTGTCGCGAACGCGTCTAGCGCAAGAAACCCGACATTATGACGGGTTTTTTCGTATTCTTTGCCTGGGTTGCCAAGGCCAACGATAAGGCGCATATCATGAGTATATCACGGGGCTTGTAAAAATGAGAAATACTGGTATAATAAGAGAGTTATGAGGAAGATTTTCTCTTTCTTCTGGGAGATTGGAAAAATCGCATTGGTCGCTTTCGTGTTGGTGGCGGCTCTGCGTTTGTTTGTATTCCAGCCATTTTTGGTGCGCGGAGAATCCATGGAACCGAATTTTCACAATTGGGATTATTTGATCGTGGATGAAATTTCTTATCATTTTCGGAGTCCGGAGCGGGGGGAAGTTATCGTGTTTAAATTTCCCAACGATCCTTCACAGCGATATATCAAGAGAATTGTCGGCCTACCCGGCGAAACCGTGGAAGTGCAAGATGGGCAGGTAACTATTTCCCGGGGGAAAGAAGCAGTACAGCTGGATGAGAAGAAGTATATTACCTCTGATACCTTAGGATCGCTAAAGGTTGCGCTTGGTGAAAATGAATATTTCGTGATGGGGGATAATCGGCGTTATTCTTCCGATTCGAGGAGCTGGGGCACACTTCCTGAGGATTTGATTATTGGCCGCGTTTTAATTCGCGTATTTCCCTTAAGCGCATTCGCGAAAGTCGAACAGCCCGCTTACGAACCATGATGAACAAAAAAGTGAAATTTCAAACGCCTACCGGAATGCATGACATCTTGCCCGAAGATCAGTTTTTGTATGAGAAGATTTGGACTCTCGTGGATGATGTGGCAAAATTCTATGGGTTCGGCAAGATTATGACTCCGATCGTGGAAGACGCCGCGTTATACGAAAGAGGAACGGGAGGGACCACGGACATCGTGGAAAAGCAAATGTACACATTGAAGACCAAAGGAGACGACGTGCTCGCGCTTCGGCCCGAGTTTACGCCGGGGATCGTGCGTTCCTACATCCAGCATGGGATGATTGCTTTGCCCCAGCCGATAAAACTGTATACCTATGGGCCTTTGTTCCGCTATGAGCATCCGCAGGCGGGACGATTTCGGCAGTTTCACCAGGTGGATTTTGAAGTGTTTGGCGAACAATCGGCTGCGCTCGACGCCCAAATCATCCAAATTTTCTATATTATTCTCAAGGAGCTCAAATTTTCTCATCTTATCATTGAGGTAAATAGTATTGGAGATAATCAATGCCGCCCCTATTACAAGAAAATGCTTTCCAATTACTTGAGGCCGCGGCAGACTTCTTTGTGCGCCGATTGCAGAAGGAGATTCCGCGAAAATCCGCTTCGTACTTTAGACTGCAAAGAAGAAAAATGCCAGCGGATTCGCTCACAAGCCCCTCAGTTTATCGACCATCTGTGCGAAGAATGCAAAAATCATTTCAAGGCCCTGCTGGAGTTTCTAGATGAGACCGATCTTCCTTATCATCTTGATCCTTATCTGGTGCG
Organism: Candidatus Wildermuthbacteria bacterium RIFCSPHIGHO2_01_FULL_48_27b; assembly: GCA_001824915.1. Lineage (GTDB taxonomy): Bacteria > Patescibacteriota > Minisyncoccia > Minisyncoccales > UBA10102 > O2-01-FULL-48-27b. Next base: position 10,418 of record MHTS01000004.1, read on the forward strand.
CGGGCTTGATTATTATACCAAAACCGTGTTCGAGATTTTTTCAGAAAAGACGATGGAACAAACAAAAGAAAAAGGAGAGGTTCTCCAGCGGAATGCGCTCGTGGGAGGAGGGAGATATGATGGGTTGGTACGTTTGCTAGGAGGGAAAGATGTGCCGGCTTCCGGAGCCGCGGCCGGGGTAGAGCGCATTGTGGGTCTGTTAAGGGAAATGCAGCTTGTCTCTACGCCAGAGCCCGCCGCGGAGGTCTTTCTCGCGCAGCTTGGAGATTTATCGAAGAAAAAGAGTTTGAAACTCCTAGAAGATTTTCGAAAAGCAAAAATTCAGGTTGCAGAGTCCCTTGGCCGCGACTCGCTTCGCACGCAGTTAGCCCGTGCGGACAAGTTGAAGGTTGCGTATACGCTAATTTTGGGGCAGAAAGAAGTGCTCGACGGGACCATTGTGATTCGGAAAATGGATACGGGGGAACAGGATACAGTAAAGCTTGCGAATGTGATTGAGGAGGTGAAAAAGAGAATAAAGAAATAAACGGCATGGAAGATTGTATTTTCTGTAAAATTGCAGCGAAAGAAGCCCCAGCTAAGATCGTCTACGAGGATGAACAGTTTATCGTGTTTCCCGATATTAACCCTAAGGCTCCCTTTCATGTGCTGCTGATGCCAAAGAAACACATAAAGAGTTTGCAGGAAGTGGCAGAAGGAGATACGGAGCTGATGGGCAGATTAATAATAACAGCTCAAAAGGTCGCGCAGGGAAATCATTTGAAGGGCTATAAGCTGGCAATGCATGTGGGGAAAGAAGGGGGCCAGGAAGTTGACCATCTCCACCTCCACCTACTTGCGGGCTAATTATATCTGTAGTGAGTGTATTGAATTATGGCATTTGAAATCAATAAACAAGAGAGAGAAACCAATCAATCCTTGATCCGGCGTTTTACCAAAAGGTTGCGCGAGAGCGGGATTTTGGTGGGAGCGAAGAAGGGGAGTTTTCGCACGAGAGAAAAAAGCAAGCAGACACAGCGCCGAGGCGCATTGCGAAGACTGGAGAAACGGGTTGAGTATCAGCGCGCCTTAAAATTGGGGCAAACTAAGCCGCATGAGGGCCGCAGATGATGCAGCTAAAAGAACAAATACAGAGCGACTTAAAAAATGCTCTTCGAGCGAGAAATGAGTTGGAGGTTAGCACTTTACGTATGCTTCTGGCTTCTTTGATAAACAAAGAGAAAGAGCGGGGGCTGGAGATAACAGATGAAGAAGCGCAAGGCATTCTTCTGACCGAGGTAAAAAAGCGCAAGGAAGCAGCAGAGGCCTTTGCAAAAGGAGGGAGAGAAGAAATGGCGGAAAAAGAGCGCAAAGAAATGGCAATACTCCAGCAATACTTGCCCGAGCAGCTCGCAGAAGAAGAAGTTCGTAAATTGGTAAAGGAAGCAATCGCGCAAACGGGTGCCAAGACTCCGCAGGACATGGGTAGGGTTATGGCTGCTCTCATGCCGAGTGTAAAGGGTAGGGCCGACGGTGCTTTCGTAAGTGCTCTTGTAAAAGAACTGCTGGCGTAATCGTATGGCAGAAAAGTTGCGTGATCGAATGTTAAGAGATAGCGTATGGAGAACGTTGCTGCTCGCGATTATTGTGTTGGTTGCAGGACAATGGGTTTTGGTTTGGCAGTATCAAAGACTGGAGAGCCGGCGTATTGAGGGATTGGAACAAAGAGTTGAACAACAGCAGCAGATGATGGAAGAGCGGGCCGCGCGGGAAGCGCTCCGGATATTCCTGGAGGCGCGAATCGCGGGGGACGAGATCGGGGCAGGCCGTTCTATAACCGAGAGAGCCGCGCTCCAGCGCCAGCAAGCGCTTTTTGAATTTCTCGGCGTGCGCGATTACAACGTTCAAGGAAAAGAATGGCTGAACGAAGAAAGGGTTCGCTTTCAGGTGGAGATTACGCGCGAGCAGTTGCGGCAAATAGAGCTTATTGAAGTGGTCAAGATCGGGGAGAGCTATTACGTCGACTCCGTGCAGCCGGCCGGCTAGAGCCCTGAGTTTTATCGAAGGGGTAACTATTCTATAAGTTCGACTTGATAGGAGGGTGTGAGACGGGTTTGGAGGAGAGAGATCTCCTTTATTTTTTTGTCCTCAACGACGAGTTTGAGAATTGCTCCTTTCATGGTTTCTTGAGAAAAATCTTGGTCAAATAAGAAATTTCCCAAGCTGTAGGCAATCCAGCCGTGACTGCCGCCCTGTATGGTGTGCGGAACGAGGGATTGCACGACATGCGGATGATGGCCTACGACAAGGTCAGCCCCCGCTTCAATCGCGCCCCGTGAGAATGTTTTTTGAAATTGGTTTGGTTCGGGTTCATATTCTTCGCCCGCGTGCAGGGAAACCACCAGAATATCAACTTTTGCACTTGCGGTTCTGATATCTTTCAGAATTTCTTCGAGATTGTCTTCATCAATCCATGCAATGCCGCTATTCGTTTCTGTGGCTGCCCACACAGGGGAGCCCGAATTGGTATAGGCAAGAAAGCCAATTTTTGAGTTTCCCGCTTCTCTTATAACTAAACCATACGCTTCTTGTTTGGAGAGTCCGCCGCCGACAGGGAGAATGCCAGCCTTTTTCAGGCGTACCATGGAATCTTCAAGCGCATCTCTCGTGTAGTCGAAACTGTGGTTGTTCGCCACTGAAAGCACATCGAATCCGGCATACACAAGACCTTCTATGGAAGCGGGATCCGCGCGGAAAGAATAGTCGCTTCCTACATTGTTTCCTGTATTTGAAATTTGGCTTTCGAGATTACCAAACACAAGATCTGCTGTTTTAAGAAAATCTGCGATATGTTGGAATGGCCAAGTCCAATCGCCGCCTCCGCCAACTGGCGGACTTCGGTGGATTTGCCATTCCACTCCGCGGTCCAACATAATATCGCCCACAAAAAGAAGGGTGGCAGCTTTGGGTTCTTGCTGCGAAGGAAAGCGTAGCGCGGCAGAAAAGAACTGGCTCGCTTCGCCCGGCATCGTAGAAAACAATCCGAACACGCCAACCAACAGTACAAGCGCAAAGCAACAAACGGCAAAAGCAAAAACAGCTTTCATGACTTCATTCTATAAGTTTACATGAGAATGCGAAAGAGATACGATATTTTTATATGTCTACGCTTTTGAAAGTGGAAAATTTAACAAAGACATACGGGCAAACCACAGCAGTGGATGGCATTTCTTTTGAGGCAAAAGAGGGCGAGGTTGTAGGATTGTTGGGTCCCAACGGCGCGGGAAAGAGTACAACAATTCATATGCTTCTTTCTTTGCTGGAACCAACAGAAGGATCTATCGAAATATTTGGAAAGGATTTGAAGGCGCATCGAGAGGAAATTTTGCAGCACATAAACTTTGCTACCGCATACTCAATGCTTCCTCATAATCTTACTCCCTATGAGAATCTCAAGATATTCGCTCTTTTGTACGGGGTACAACAATGGAGAACGGCAGCAGAATCTCTTTTAGAGGAATTTAATCTTGCAGAGTTTCGTAACGCCAGAACAGGAAGTTTGTCTACCGGGGAACAAATGCGGCTTGTCTTGGCGAAAGCATTTTTAAATAGTCCAAAACTCCTTCTGCTCGACGAGCCGACTGCTTCTTTGGATCCCGCGGTGGCAAGGGATTTGCGCCAGAAAATCTACTATAAAATGCAGGAGAATAACGGCACTATTCTCTGGACTTCTCACAATATGCGTGAGATTGAAGCGATGTGCGACCGCGTGATTTTTATGGCTCACGGGAAAATTGTGGCGGATGACACTCCGGAAAATCTCAAGAAAACCTTTCAGAGCGGCGATCTGGAGGATATTTTTATAGCTATCGCAAGGCAACCTTCACCAAAGATATGAATTTTCTTCACGTATACGGAATTTTTCTCCGCAATATCATTTTAATACGCAGGAGTATTGGCAGAATGTTTGGGCTGTTCTTTTTTGCCACGTTTGAGCTTTTCCTGTGGGGGTTTATAACGATTTGGCTGCGCGACCTTGCGCCAAAAGACGCGCGCATTGATTTCGTGTTTCTCTTGCTCACGGGGCTTCTCTTTTGGGATTTGTTTATACGGGCGCAGCAATCTTTCAGCATATCGTTTTTGGAAGACGTGTGGTCGCGCAACATTATGAATTTTTTCGCCACTCCGGTTGCAATGAAAGAATTTATCGCCGGGCTGGCGCTTATTTCTCTTGTGCAGGGGTTTCTTACTTTTATATATATTGGCGGCCTTGCTGTTTTATTATACGCGCTTGATATCTGGGCCCTCGGATTTTATATGATTCCGTTTTTCATGAATATTTTCGTGTTCGGCTGGGCGCTTGGCTTAATCGCCATAGGCCTGCTGTTGCGTTTCGGCCCCGCATTTGAGATTTTGGCGTTCTTTATCCCCATGATGTTTCTTCCGTTTTCCGCGGTTTATTATCCCGTATCTGTGTTTCCCGAGTTCATTCAGCAAGCAGCATTCTTTCTTCCCACTATGCATTTGTTCGAGGGAATGCGGCAGGTTCTCACGCAGGAAGTGTTTCCGCTCTCGGATGTTCTATGGGCAACAGGACTCAATATTCTTTATTTTGCGCTTGGGCTTGCGTTTTTCTTGTGGATGGTCCGGGTAGCTCGCAAGAAGGGTCTCATTGCGCGCTTGCTCCAGGATTAGTACAATAGAGGATTGCAAATGATTGAGGTTAACAATCTCACGCGGCGTTTTATTGATAAAGCCTTTTTGAGAAAAGTGGCTCTAGCCGTTTTAAAAAAGGAGGGGAAAGAAGCCGCTGAAGTTTCCGTTGCCCTCGTAGGCGCAAAAAAAGCAGCGGCATTAAACAAGAAATATCGAAAAAAGGATACAGCGGCGAATGTGCTTTCTTTCCCATTCGGGGAAGAAAGCATCCTGAGCGAAGTCGAAGGGAGCGAAATTAAGGGATACCTGGGGGAAATCGTACTTTGCCCCCAGCAGGTGCAGAAAGAAGCTGGAAAATATGGTATGATATTCAAAGAGGCGCTTGCCTGGATGCTTATTCATGGTTTGTTGCATCTTTTAGGTTATGACCATGAACAAGCGCAAGACGCCAAACAAATGGAGCAGAAAGAACGCTTCTATTTGGAGCGTTTCAGCGATTCGTATATTCGTATCAATTCGTAATTCGTAGGACGATATGAGGTCAGAGATTATCGCGGGATTGGATGTTGGCACCCACAGCATTAAGATGGCGGTGCTTCAGCAAAGAGAAGAAGGGGGCGACCCGGAGATTTTAGGGTTTGGTGAAGAAATATCCTCCGGAGTGCGCAAGGGGGCAGTGGTAAAGATAGAAGAAGTGACCAAGAAAATTCAAACGCTCAAGGATCGTCTTTCCGCCATTAGCGGGCAGAAAATACGGGAGGTGATTGTGAGCGTTGGCGGGAGCCATATATTTTGTGTGCCTTCGCACGGAATTGTCGCAGTATCCAGAGCGGATGGACAGATCTCTTCAGAGGATGTAGATAGAGTATTGCAGGCGGCACAGGCATTTTCGCTTCCTTCAAATAAGGATATTTTGGATGTATTTCCTCAGCAATTCGTGGTAGACGAAGAAGAACAGGTAAAAGAGGTGGTGGGCATGAAAGGGGTGCGTTTGGAGGCGGATGTGCTGGCAGTGTGCGGATTCACGCCCTATATCCGGAATCTTCACGAAGCGGTGCTTGGCGCTGATCTGGATATTAGAGCAACTGTTCCTACTTCTTTAATGTCGTCACCCGCGGTGCTTACGCCCCAGCAAAAAGAAGTTGGAGTTGCAACCCTCGATCTGGGTGCGGGAACAACCGGCCTTGCGGTATATGAACAAGGAGATTTGATTCACACGGCAGTATTTCCCGTGGGATCTGAAAATATTACCAACGACATTGCTATTGGGTTGAGATGTGAGCCGGACATCGCAGAGCGCATAAAAGTGGAGTTTGGATCCTCGCAACGGGGGAAGAAGGGAGAAAGAGTGGAGATTGCCGAGGGTAAATTCTTGGCAGTTTCCCAAAAGCTTCTCCGCAGGATTATTGAAGCGCGGGTCAAAGAAATTTTTCAGCTTGTGAACAAAGAGTTAAAACAAATTTCAAGGCAGGGAGTGTTACCGGGCGGTGTGGTGTTGGTTGGGGGAGGAGCGAAGCTTCCCAAGATTGTTGAGGAAGCAAAGAGAGAGCTGAAGGTTACCGTAAGGCTTGGGAAGCCGCAGGGAGTGGTGAGCCTTCAGTCAGATCCAGCTTTTCTCGGCGTGATAGGCCTTCTTGTCGGGGCGGCAGCAGATGGGCACCACGAGGGAGGGATTCATATGGGTACAAGTTTGATGCAAAATGTACGACGAATGTTAAGGCCTTTTATTCCGTAATTCGAACTCCTAGTATGGAGAAAAAAACAATCATTAAAGTAGTGGGAATAGGAGGAGCGGGAGGAAATGCCATCGACCGCATGATGCAGTGCAAGATTAAAGGCATTGACCTTATTGCGGTAAACACCGATGTGCAGGACCTAAAGAAGATTCGTGCTCTTCAGAAAATCAGAATTGGCCAGGAGTCAACGTCCGGATTGGGAGCTGGCATGAATCCGGAACTTGGCAGGCGGGCAGCTCTCGAAAGCAAAGGAGAGTTGGGCGAAGCCCTGAAAGGAGCGGATATGATTTTTCTGACTGCCGGGCTTGGCGGAGGCACGGGCGGAGGAGCAATCCCTGTGCTTGCACAAATTGCGCGTTCTCAAGGTGCTTTGACAATTGCCGTAGTTACGCGGCCTTTTTCTTTTGAAGGATCATGGAGAACAAAACTCGCAGAGCGGGCACTCGCTGAACTCAAGGGGAAAGTGGATACTCTGCTGGTGATTCCCAACGACCAAATTTTAAAGCTTGCCGATCAGGATATGTCGGTGCTCGGGGCCTTTTGGAAAGCGGATGAAATTCTGCGTCAGGCGGTGCAGGGGATTTCCGATTTAATTGTGCTGCCCGGAATTATCAATGTGGACTTTGCGGATTTGAAAAGCATTATGAAGAGTTCGGGAAAGGCGGTGTTTGGCATGGGGCGGGCGAAAGGAGAGAAACGCATGGAGCAAGCGCTCCAAGCCGCGCTGCATTCTCCGCTTCTGAATATGTCGATAAAAGGAGCGAAGGGTATTCTGTTTCAGGTTGCGGGAGTCGATGACGTAAGTTTGCAAGAAATTCAACAAGCCGCCCAACAAATAAAAGAGGATATTTCTCCCCAAGCAAAAATCATTTTCGGGGCAGTGCAAGACAAAAGCTTAAAGCAAGGCGAAGTGCGCCTTACCCTTATCGCGACTGGCTTTGCAGAATGACGGTTTCGCAAACGTTCTTCTTCGGCTGTCTTTCTTTTATAATAGGCGTCGCTTTCGCTTCCTTCTGGAGAATTGGTCAGATTGGTATTCTGGCTGTTTTTATTTGCGGAATTTTTCTGGTATCGGTGTTTTGGAGTCGTAAACAGATTGCGGCGGCGGGCGCGCTGTTTTTATGCGCTGCTTTCGGATTGTGGGTTTACGAGGCCGCTGAGCGAACGCATGCGGATAACGAACTGCAGAAATTCTACGGAGAGGATGTTATATTCCAAGCAAAGGTCGTTAAGGAGCCTATAGTAAGAGCGAATAATACGCAGGTCACGGTGAAGCCGGATTTTGTTTCAAGCGGGAAGATTCTCATTACGTTTGACCCGGCAGAGAAGCTTTCGTATGGCGACCGCGTTGTCCTTACGGGGACACTCCGGGAGCCAGAATCATTTGATGATTTTGATTATGCCGCGTTCTTAGCGAAAGACGGCGTGTACGCTCTTATGGAAAAGCCAGGGGTTGAGATTAAAGAAAGAGGAGCGTATGAGCACGCGGGCGAAAGAGCTATGGCCGCGATTTTCAATCTTAAGGCGGAGTTTCGGGAGGTTTTAGAGAAACATCTTTCTCCTCGTTTCAGCTCCGTGATGGTGGAAATGCTTTTGGGAGAAAAATACGTAATGGGAGAAGGGCTTGCGCAAGATCTGAATGTTACCGGTCTTCGCCACATTATTGCTATTTCAGGCGCGCACATTGCAATACTTACGATGTACCTGATGCCATTGCTCATATGGCTGGGTCTGTGGCGCCAGCAAGCTTTTTATGTTACGTTGGCGCTGGTGGTTTTCTATGTGGTGCTTACGGGATTGCAGCCTTCTGCCGTGCGTTCGGGGCTCATGGGAGGAATGTTTTTGCTCGGCCAACATGTGGGAAGGCAGTATGTCGCTTTACGCGCGCTTATTTTTGCGGCAACTGCGATGCTTTTGCTCAATCCATTTCTTCTCGCGAGAGATGTGGGCTTTCAGCTTTCGTTTCTCGCAGTGTTGGGAATGATCGTATTGCTCCCCACGGTTCTTTCTTTTCTGCCCAAAAAAATTCCAGCCTCGCTGAGTCTAGGCGGGCCGGCACGCGAGCTCCTTGCCATGACGCTCGCGGCCCAAGTGTTCACGCTCCCTATTCTCATCTGGGATTTTGGCCAGGTTTCCCTGGTTTCGGTCATTACCAATATTCTTATAGTGCCGGTTATTCCATTGCTCATGGGTTTGGGGTTTCTTCTTATGATTGGAGGATTGCTTCACCCGGTGGGATTTCTTCTTGCGTTTCCCGTCGGGGTTCTGGTGCAGTATATTCTGTGGGTCGTTGATTTTTTTGCCGATCTTCCCTTTGCTGCCGCCCATACTGAAAACTTCCCATTGTTCTGGTTGATTTTGTTTTATACTTTTGTTGCTTTCTTCTGGTGGAAATTTCGAAAGAAGCAAGAAAGTTTGGTACAATGGTAAAATATGTTTGGAGCGCAAAAGAAAAAGGCGTGGGTAGTGGCTGCGGATATGGGATACGGGCATCTGCGCGCCGCATTGCCATTCCAAGATATCGCGCGGGGAGGCAAGATTATCGCGGCAAACGACTACCCCGGAATCCCGGAACAAGACAAAAAAATCTGGGGAGATTCCCGCCGCTTTTACGAAACCATCTCCCGATTCAAAAAATTCCCGGTGCTTGGAGATTTCGTGTTTGCGTTTTTCGATAAGTTTCAGGAAATTAAAGAGTTTTACCAGAACAACGAAAGCATCGACGCCCCAACTCTGCAGTTAAGGCAGGTGTACCGGCTTTTTGAAAAGAAGCGTTGGGGTGAACATTGTATTTCGCGGCTCAACAAAAATCCTCTGCCTCTTGTCGCCACGTTTTTTATCCCGGCCCACATGGCAGAGTTTTGGAAATACGAGGGGCCGATTTATTTGGTTGTGACCGATACTGATGTTTCGCGGGCGTGGGCTCCGTTGCACCCCAACAAAAGCAAAATTATTTACTGCGCTTCCACGCAAAGGGCAGCGTCAAGATTATTACGGTACGGTGTGAGGGAAGAGAATATCGTTATCACCGGATTTCCGCTTCCGCAAGAATTCACGAAGAACAACGCTGCAAAAACAAAGAATGATTTGAGGCGGCGCTTGGCCGTGCTGGATCCCGAAGGCGCGTATCACTCGCGGTACGGAAAACTGGTAGAGCAATATATAGGGAGTGTTCAAAGTCCGACTTTGAACAGAGGGAAGGCGGGCTTTCATAGGGTGGTACTTACCTTTGCCATTGGGGGAGCTGGCGCGCAGGCCGAGCTTGCGAAAGACATTATGGAGGGAGCGAAATCGTTGCTGGAAGAAAAGAAGTTTGAGTTTCACGTGATCGCCGGCACCCATAGAGAAATCGCCGCGGATCTTAGAAAGCGATCCTGCCTCGAGTCAAGGCGGGCGGGCAAAAACGTGTTTGTGCACTCTTCGCCAAGCAAAAAGAAATATTTCAAGGATTTTTCAAAAATCTTGAGCAAAACTGATATCCTGTGGACCAAACCGTCAGAACTTGTGTTTTATGCCGGTTTGGGGATTCCCATTATAATTGCGCCTCCGATTGGTTCGCAGGAAGTGTCTAATCGCAGGTGGCTTTTGGACATCGGTGCCGGGATTGACCAAAAGAAACCCGAGCTTCTGTACCAGTGGCTGCCTGATCTTATACGACAAGGGGCGCTGGCCGAAGCCGCGATGCAAGGATTTGTGGAAATTCCCAAAGACGGCACAGGAACCATAAAGAAAATTCTATGTGGATAATTGTTGCAATCACCGCATATTTCCTACTTGCGTTCGTGGCGGTTATAGACAAGTATCTTTTGGCAGGTCCGCTTCCAAATCCCAAACTGTATGCTTTTGTCATTGGGATATTCGGAGGGCTTGCGCTTCTCCTTATACCATTTGGGTTTCTTGTAGTCCCTCCATGGCCGATTATTGTCTTCGCAATGATGGCGGGGATCATCCAAATTTTTGCGCTGGTCGCGCTTTTCTCCGGGCTCAAAAAAATCGAGGCCTCAAGAATTGTTCCTGCTATAGGCGGGCTGCTTCCGGTTTTCACCCTTCTCTTCACGATTTCACTCGGCCGCGCTCAATTAAATGGAATAGAAATGCTTGCGTTCGCGCTGCTAGTGGGAGGAAGTGTGGTGATAACGCTTGAGAAAGGCAAGTTCCTTTCCTTCGCAGGGTTCCTGTACGCGTTTGTGTCATCTCTGCTGTTTTCTCTTTTTGTGGTGCTTTCAAAATTTGTGTATGAAGGGGTGGAGCCATTTTTATCCGCCTTCCTTTTGATAATAGCAGGAACTTTTGGAGGAGCGTTGCTGCTTTTAGTTTCTGGAGAATTACGGGGCGCGCTCTGGAATATGATGCAAAGGCGCGGGGTTGAGAAGCAAATGCTTTCTGCGCGCGTGCTCTCCTTGTTCGCGGGGAATCAGATACTGGCAACAGCCGGCTTTATGCTGCAAAACTGGGCAGTGGCGCTGGTCCCCTTTGCCTATATTGCTTTCGTGAATGCCCTGGAAGGCGTCAAGTATGTGTTTGTGCTTCTTTTGGCAAGCGCAATCACGCTGAAGTTCCCGCATGTGCTGAAAGAAGAAATTGGTAAAGCCGCGATTATTCAGAAACTTTTCGCTATAGCTTTTATTACAATAGGATTGCTTCTTCTTGCCCTATGAAAAAAGTTTTCCGTTTTCTTTTGTTTGGTGTGGCAGCTGCGCTAGGGATATTTTCGCTCTATCTTTTTGTCGGCTCAATTCCCCAAGCGAAAGAAATTACATGGGGCGTGAACTTTTCAAAAAAGCACGCTGTGGCTTTGGGTTTGGATTGGAAGGCAGTATACGCCGCCTTCTTGGACGATTTGCAGGTAAGGCGTTTGAAGGTGTCGCTGGACTGGAACGATTTGGAGCCAGCGCAGGGCGAGTTTTCTTTTGCAGATGCTGACTGGCAGGTCGCGGAAGCCGAAAAGAGGAATGCTCAACTTCTGTTAGTTGTGGGCATGAAGACTATGCGCTGGCCCGAATGCCACATACCAGAGTGGGCGAAAGGGTTGACCAAACGTGAACAGCAAGAAGAAGTTTTGAAATTGTTGGAGACAGTGGCGCGGCGCTACAAAGATTCACCCGCTCTCTACGCGTGGCAGGTGGAAAACGAGCCTTTGTTTCCTTTTGGCGACTGCCCATGGCGTGATCCGCGGTTTTTGAAAAAAGAAGTGGCGCTCGTGAAGGCGCTGGACCCTAATCATCCTGTGGTGATTTCAGATAGCGGAGAATTGTCGCTTTGGATTCAGGCAGGCAGAATAGGGGATATTGTGGGCACTACGATGTACCGGAAAGTATGGTTCCACGAAATCAGCAGGTATGTGGAGTATCCTTTGCCGCCGGTGTTTTACGCGAGAAAAGCGGCATATATACGAGGGCTTTTTGGCAAAGAAGTTATGGTGGGCGAGTTGCAGGCAGAACCGTGGGGTCCGGGCAAACTCTTGTACAACACAACAGTGGAGGAACAAGATCGTGCGTTCGATATTGCGCAGTTCCGCAAAAACATTGCGTACGCAAAGCGCACCGGTCTTTCCGAATTCTATCTCTGGGGTGCCGAATGGTGGTATTGGAGAGACAAGTTTGCAAATGATGCTACTTTTTGGCAGGAAGCTCAAAAACTCTTTTATGCGATAGAGGATGGAGGTTGACAAGGTTGTATGATGTACATTATTATGTACATATGGACAGCAAACACACTATTTCTATATCCGAAGCTCGCAAACGTATTTTCGAGATTGCAGACGACGTGCAAAAACCCGATACCTATTATGTGCTCACCGAAAACGGCAAACCCAAGGCCGTAATTTTGTCTGCTGAACAATTTGAAGACATTCTTGATGACCTTGAAATCTACAGCGATCCTGATCTCGCCAAAAGGATTAAAGAAGCAGAACGGCAGTATGAAGCAGGAGATTACATTACCTGGGAAGAATTGAAAAAAGAACTTCATTTTGGTTCAGAAGAGTTGGCCGTACGAGATGAAGGCAAAGAAAAATATCGCGCAAAGCAGAAGCCAGAAGTAAAGAAAAAGAGGGTAAAAAAGAGCAAAAAGTAGCATATGGCAGGATTCGAAGTTGTGGTTCCAAGGGATGTGCAAAAGCAAATTCGCTCCATCCCGCTGCCGTGGAGGGCGCGCATCGAGCGCGGCATAGATTTGCTCGGTTACAACCCTTTTTTGGGAGAAAAAATGCAGGGGAAGTTCGAAGGAAAAAGGAAAATACGAGTTTGGCCATATCGCATTTTTTACTATATATACAAACAAGATAAGCGCGTTCTCGTTGTTGAGATTCAGCATCGAGGGAGCGCTGGTTATAAATAAATGAAACAATCCTTCACTGTCCGTGATCTTCCGCAAGCAGAGCGTCCCCGGGAGCGTATGCAAAAATTCGGAATAGAAGCGCTTTCTGCGCAAGAACTTTTGATGTTACTCTTGGGAAGGGGAGTGCGCGGAGAATCAATCGCAACCTGCGCGCAAAAACTTCTGTCGCAATTCGGTTCGCTCGAGGGCATTATGCAAGCTTCTTTAGAAGATTTACAGACGGTGAAGGGTATTGGTTTCGCAAAAGCGGCGCAGCTAAAAGCCTGCATGGAAATAGCGCGGCGCAAGGAACAAGCGGGGGAATCGCTCGCAGAATCGCAGAAAGGGAATGCGGTTGTTTCTCCTCAAGCGGTATCCCGATTGGTACAAGCAAAAATTAGCAATTACGCGAAAGAACATTTTTTGGTGGTATCGTTTAATGTGCGCAATAAAGTTATTGGTATTGATACGGTTACGGTGGGCACGTTGAACGCCAGCATTGTGCACCCGAGAGAAACGTTCGACACTGCCATTAGGCGTCACGCTTCCCACATTATTCTCGCGCATAACCATCCTTCCAACGACACTGAACCGTCCTCCCAGGATCTTGCCATTACGAACCGACTCGCGCAGGCCGGAAAAATCCTGGGCATAGAACTTGTTGATCATATTATCGTAGGTCAGAGCGGGTTTTTGAGTTTCAAAGAAAGGCAGTTACTATGAACCAGGTAGCATCATTTATTTTAAATATTCTTCAGGGCCATGGTGCGTTCGTAAAAGAAGCTTCCCTCATTGCCTATGGTGATGATTTTGTTTCGTTTCCCGACGAAAAAGATTTATTGCGAGCACATCTTGTAGTGGAGTTGATTGAAACCTATCGCTATCCTCCAGAGTCATTAGTGGTAGGGGCATACGTGCCGATAAAATATAATGGTATAGCTTTTACCGAGATAGATCTTATTGTGCACAATGCGGCGCGCCAGCCTTTTATTCTTATCGCAGTGGAGCAGGTTCGGTATTATGAACAGCGGCTCGAAGAAACCGTGCGTAAGCTTTTCGCGGTTGCGATACTTATGCGTCAAAAATATCCGCCGCGCTACCTTGCGTACTATACCCGCTGGTACGAAGGAGAGAATCGTATTGTTCGCAAAATGGTAATAGACTACTCAAAGTATCAAACATTCTATGCGTGGCATGAAGCGTCTCGCCCTATAGTTTCCGATATTCCCTCAAATGGGTAACGTAAAGTAATCAGTTTGTGGCTTCTTCCGTGCGTCTTTATGCGCGGGAAATTTTTTGGTAGAACAAGAATATGGCGAAAGCGATTTATGTAGACTACGCCGCGTCCACGCCTATAGATAAAAAGGTGCTGGAAGCTATGATGCTGTGGCTGTGCGAAGTCTGATTTTGCACGCCATAAAAATAAGTCCGCCAGCAAGATTACTCTGTGCTAGCGGACATGACTTTTGGGAAAAGCTATGGCTTACTTTCTATCTTGGCCATCATTTCCTTGATGTGCGCTTCAGCAGCGGCTATCCGCTTACTGATGGCGTTCCTGATTGCGGTCGCAAAGTCTGCAGCCAGACGATCGTTTCCGAAGTGGATCGCACACTCATTAGGATTGGGCAGCATCGGGAATATACGATTCTGGACAGAAGCTTCGAACTTTGCGCCTTGCAAGGGTTCAACGAGGACAGCAGTAAGCTTTGCGGTGAGCGAAAAGTGCGTAAGAGATTGCGACCACCCACTTTCCGCGTTCACCTTGAACCGTACCAGAATAACTTCTATCAATGTAGCTGCCGCGCCAAGCTGCTCAACCGTATCGAGGCAGACTTGGAAAAGCTCGGCAAGTTCCTTCGGTGGAATCCGCATTCCGCTTGTTTTGGACGATGTACCTGCATATTCAATCGCTGGGTCCACACTATACTTAGGCACGGAGCCCTCCTGGATCGGACCGTAAGGTCCTTTCATTTCTACACCTTGTACGGTGCAGATAATACATCTTTAGTATACTTTTCTTATTTTGTTAAGGGGGGCGCGAAAGCGTACTTTTCATCTAAGTAACTCTCCATAGAAATACACCTTTATGTGCTGGAGATTTTTTGGTAGAACAAGAATATGACAAAAGCAATTTATGTAGACTACGCCGCGTCCACGCCTATAGATAAAAAGGCGCTGGAAGCTATGATGCCGTATTTGAGGCGGTATTATGGGAATCCGTCTTCAACGCATAGCTTTGGGCAGAAAGCGCGAGCAGCTATTGAACAGGCTAGAGAGCAGGCGGCTGGGTTTTTGCATTGCAAGGCAACCGAGGTGATTTTTACCAGTGGAGCTACGGAAGCAAATAACCTCGCGATTCAAGGCGTGATAAAATCCAAAATCCAAAATCCAAAATTGGGCGATAAGCCTCATATCGTGACAACGGCCATAGAGCATGAGTCGGTGTTGGAACCGTGTCAGACGCTTGAGCGGGAGGGGATTGTGGAAGTTACATATGTGAAACCCCAGAAAGACGGAATTGTCCGGCCAGAGGATGTGGAGAAAGCGATTCAGCCAAATACCGTGCTGGTTTCGATTATGTACGCGAACAGCGAAATCGGCACCATTCAGCCGATTGCCGAAATCGCGAAGCTGCTCAAGGGGAAGATGATACGCTTCCATACGGATGCGGTGCAAGCGGCTAATTTTCTGGATTGTGACGTTCAGAAACTCGGAGTGGATTTGCTCACTTTGAGCGGTCACAAAATCTATGGGCCCAAGGGCGTAGGCGTATTATATGTAAGAGAGGGGGTTCGCGTGGATCCTGTAGTCCAAGGAGGTGGCCAGGAAGCGGGATTGCGCTCCGGCACAGAAAACGTGGCAGCCATAGTGGGTATGGGTCAAGCCTTAGAAGCGCTGGGGGATCCCCGCATGGCGATTACCAATATCAAAATCCGTCAGCTGCGCGACAAACTGATCAAGGCATTGTTGCGAAAAATTCCGGATTGCGAGCTTACGGGTTCTGCGCAAAACCGGCTTCCCAATAACGCGCATTTCAGGTTCCGCGGAGTAGAGGGCCGCGATGTCGTGATAGCGCTTGATCAAAAGGGGATTGCCGCATCTACGGGTTCTGCTTGTTCTGAAAAAACGCAGGAGCCTTCGCACGTGCTTGTGGCACTCGGACTAGAGGAGAAAGAATCGCTTTCCGCATTGCGCCTTACGCTTGGCAAGCATACCAAGGCGGAAGAGATTGAAAAAGCCGTAAGGGTGATCGCGCAAACAGTTGCCCAACTTCGAAAAGCTGTAGTATAATATAATTTACTATGACATCTTCAACTATTCGCATTCTTGCGTTTTCTTCTATTTTGAGTATTCTCGCTGCTGGCGCGGCGGCCGGAGCAGTATATTGGAAAGTCAACCAGGATTTGGCTGTGTTGAGAGGAGATCTCTCTACAAGCCAGCAAGTTTTGGCGGAACAAGGAGAACGCGTTATCGATGTGGTAAGCGAAGTTTCTCCCGCGGTGGTGAGCGTTATCCTCACCAAGGATGAGCCGGTATTTGAGCAGGTGTTGCGCGATCCCTTTGAGGATTTTTTCGGCGGGCCATCGCCATTTCGTGTCCCCGAACTTGAGCAGAGAGGGACAGAACGGCGGGAGATTGGAGGAGGTTCCGGGTTTTTGGTGTCCGCAGATGGCCTGATTATTACCAATAAACACGTGGTTGCGCGCGAAGATGTTGATTATACCGCGTATACCAACGATGGGAAATCTTATCCCGCAAAAGTATTGGCAAGGGATCCGGTGCAGGATTTGGCAGTGCTTAAGATTGAAGGATCCTTACCTTTTCCCTTTGCGAAACTCGGCAATTCAGACAATTTGCAAATCGGCCAGACTGTGATTACAATTGGGAACGCGCTCGGTGAGTTTCGCAACACAGTTTCAGTGGGCGTTATCTCCGGGCTTGGCCGCACCATTACGGCTTCAGACGATGGAGGATTTGTGGAAACCATCGAGGATGTTGTCCAGACGGACGCCGCCATCAATAGGGGAAACTCGGGCGGGCCGCTCCTGAATTTAGCAGGCGAGGTAGTCGGGGTAAATACCGCGACTGTTCTGCAAGCCCAGAGTATTGGCTTTGCCATACCTTCAGACAGAGCAAAGAGAGGGTTGTACCAGGTCCAGCAACTCGGGAAAATCGTTTATCCATTCTTGGGTGTGGAGTATGTGCTAGTAACGGACCAGGTCCAGAAAGAAGAAAACCTGCAGGTGGATTATGGCGCTTTGGTGAAAACTGTGCCCGACGGGTTCGCAGCAGCGAAAGCGGGTCTGAAAGCAAACGATGTTATTTTGGAGTTTGACGCTAAAAAGATTACGCCGCAGAATTCTCTTGCTAAAATTTTGCAGCAGTACAACGAAGTTTCTTCCCGGCCAGCGTATAGCCCGGGAGATACCGTAACGCTGAAGGTTTTACGTGACGATCAGGAACTTGTCCTGACCGCCGTACTTGGAGAACGCGAAGAATAACGGGTTCGACGAAAGTATTTGACAAAAACCCATAACTTGTGGTTTGATATATTTATGATGACAAACAACCCAGGTAATTTTACTCATAAAGCACAGGAGGCGATTCTGCAGGCGCAGAATGTGGCTCAAGAGCGCGGTCAGCAGCAGGTGGACGCTCTTCATCTGCTCTTTGCGCTCATCACTCAAGAGGAAAGCGTGATTTTAACCTTGCTCCAAAAAATCGGAGCGGACGTTGACGGCTTGAAGCGCAAGGCGCAAATCGCTCTTGATCGCCTTCCTATATCCGCGGCGCCGACTCCCTTCGGCCAGTTTTACCTTACGCAAGACTTGGGCAAGGTATTGGAGCGGGCGCGGCAGGAGTCCGGAAAAATGGGTGACGAATACATTTCCGTAGAACACCTTTTCCTTGCGCTTTTGGATACCGATTCCAAAGCAAAGGAAATTTTGGAACGGACCGCGATTTTGCCGGGCGGCGAAGGAACAATTCCTACGCTTGAGTTCGGCAGATTGGATTACGAAACGGCCTTGAAAATTTTGGCGCAGATTCGGGGAGGTACACGAATTACCGATCCCTCTCCTGAATCCAAATATCAGGTGGTGGAAAAGTACGCGCGCAATTTAACGCGTTTGGCCCAACAGGGCAAGCTTGATCCCGTTATTGGGCGAGAAAACGAAATCCGGCGCTTGATGCAGGTAATTTCCCGCCGCACCAAGAACAACCCGGTACTTATTGGAGAAGCCGGAGTGGGGAAAACGGCGGTGGTAGAAGGATTGGCGCAAAAAATAGTGAAGGGCGATGTGCCAGAAAGCTTGAAAGACAAGGAGATGATCGCTCTGGACTTAGGAGGGTTGGTTGCGGGCACAAAATACCGCGGCGAGTTTGAAGATCGCATCAAGGCGTTGCTCAAAGAACTGCATCGCGCTGGCGGCAAATACCTTTTGTTTATTGATGAGCTGCACACATTGGTAGGGGCGGGTGCAGCCGAGGGTGCTATAGACGCTTCGAATTTACTGAAGCCGGCCTTAGCAAGGGGGGAACTGCGCGCGATTGGCGCTACTACCCTCAAGGAATACCAGAAGTATATTGAGAAAGATCCGGCCCTGGAGCGCAGATTCCAGCCAATCTATGTGGCAGAGCCCAGCATCGAAGACACCATTCTTATCCTGCGGGGGATCAAAGAAAAATACGAACTTCATCACGGAGTGAAGATTAAGGATTCTGCTCTTGCGGCAGCCGCGAATCTGGCCGCCCGCTATGTTTCAGATCGTTTCTTGCCTGACAAGGCCGTGGATCTTATTGATGAGGCAATGAGTTCTTTGCGGCTGGATATGGAGTCAGAACCCGCTGCCCTTGAGGTTTTGAAGCGCGATATTCAAAAACTCGAAATCGAGAAAGAAGCGGTCAAAAACGAAAAAAACAAAGAGCAGCAGTTGAAAGTATTAAATCGCTCGCTTGCCGATCTGAAAGAAAAAGCAAAGACGATAGAGACGAAATGGCTGGCCGAGAAGGAAGTAATTAATAGCATTAAAGAACTTAAAAAGTCCGTGGACGAGACCCGTTTTGAGATTGAGCGTGAACAGAGCTCTGGAAATTTGCAGCGCGTGGCAGAGCTTAAGTATGGACAGCTTCCCGATTTGCTAAAGAAGATCCGGGCAGAAGAGCGCAAGCTTT
>MHTS01000005.1 GCA_001824915.1 Candidatus Wildermuthbacteria bacterium RIFCSPHIGHO2_01_FULL_48_27b
ACTCCCGGTTTCGCGGATTCGATCGTATCCCTGGCATATCCTCCGCGTTACGCTAAGGATCAACCCGAATGTATATTCTGCAACGGTATCCTCCCCATAGGATGGCACATTCGCAGCAAGAATCGCGCGCTTTTTGCATGCCTTAAAATCGATGTGGTCGAACCCGGTAGAACGCGTTGCGATCAACTTCAGATTGGGAAACGCATCGAGTACGGCCTTGTCAACTTGTGAATTAATAAAAATAGAAATAACGTTGGCGCTCGTGTCTTGGGGAATATGGTCGCGATCAAGCGCCTCGTCGAAAAACAAAGTTTCTGCTCCAAGCTTTTTGAATCCCGCATGATTCTGGATATATTCTTTTTCCCACTTTTCGATTCCAAAAAATGCAATTTTCATACTTATCGGTCTATACGTTTTACGCCTCGTTTTCTTCAATGGCTAAAAGGCGATTGTATTTCGCAATGCGTTCGCCTCGCGCCAACCCTCCAAGCTTCAGCCCATCGGCTGCCACAGCCCACGCCAAATCAGCCACAAAATCGTCATTTGTCTCTCCTCCCCGATGCGATACAACAACAGCCCAACCCCATTCCCGCGCTTGGCTCACTGCTTCTATTGCCTGCGTTAAGGTTCCTATCTGATCTGGTTTTATAATGACGCCGTTAATAGCATCTTCTTCCTTTGCCTTTTGCATTCTTGTAATGTTTGTTGTCGTGAGATCATCTCCCGCAATAATACTCTTTTCTCCCATTTCCTCTTTCAGCTTCTTGAAATTTTCAAAATCATTCTCCTTAAATGGATCTTCAAGATAAAAAAGCTTCATCTGCCTATATAAAGCAAATAATTCTGCCGGGGGCAAATCAACATTATTGGCCGCAGCATCCATACCCAAATCAATATCGGCTTCTCTCCCCAGCAACCCCAATGGCTCTAAAGCATCTTTGAAGTTGGCAACAAGACCACCTTCATCTCCAACATCTGCCTTCAGCTCGTCTCTCAACGCTTTATACACGCGTCTTCCTATCTCGACGCTCCGCGCAATTGTGTTTGCCTTTGGTATTGCGAGATACTCTTGAAATACAAGATTATTATGCGCGTGCATGCCGCCTTCGAGCACGTTAATAAACAAGCGCGGCGCGGCAGGTTTCGTCTGGTATATCTCGCTTATATGCTTCCACAAAGGCATGCGCCGTGATTCTGCTCCAAGGCGCGCGCAAACTCGCGAAACAGCAATACTCACATTCGCGCCAACTTCGAGCTCAACGAGTTTTCTATCTACAGCGAGCTGGTCCACACCATCCATCCCTTTGAGTGTTGGCGCAACAACACTCTGAACCTGCTCCACGGCATGCTCTGGTTTTACATACTCTGCCTCGAATGTGCCCTTACTTTCCCCTTCTGGAGCTGAACCTGAAACCCGTATTCCATGTTCATCTCCAAGCTCAACGCTCAACGTCCACTCTCCTCTCGAGTTTAATATCTTTCTTGCTGTAAGCGATGAAATAGTTGCCATATGCTAGTTTTCCTTTTCCAGTTTTGCGATTTGCATAATGGTAGGCATAACAGCGTCGGGATTCAAAGAAATACTTTCTATGCCGCGCTCAATCAAAAACTTGGTGAATTCCGGGTAGTCAGACGGAGCCTGGCCGCAGATACCCACGTACTTGCCTTTTTCCCTGCACTTGGCAATCACCATTTCCACCATATGTTTTACCGTTAGTTCATTCTCGTTTGCGATGGTTCTCCCGATTCCAGAATCGCGGTCAAGACCCAAAGCCAATTGTGTCAAATCATTTGATCCTATGGACATACCGTCGAATATTTCAAGGAATTCATCCGCCCGTATTACATTCGAAGGAATTTCACACATCACATATACGCGAAGGCTCTCGTCCTGCTTTCTCGACAAACCATGTTCTTCCATAAGCGCCAGTACTTTTTTCCCCTCTTCTGGTGTCCTGCAAAACGGCACCATGGGCGTTATGTTCTCAAGCCCCATTTCTTCCCTCACTTTTTCCAGAGCTTCACATTCCAAACCGAAAGCATCCCGGAACCGTTTGTCGTAATACCGTGAAGCTCCGCGCCATCCCAACATAGGATTTTGCTCCACAGGCTCGTATAATTCTCCGCCAATAAGCTGACGGTACTCATTGGTCTTGAAATCGGAAAATCGAATAATGACTTCGTGAGGCCAAAAGGCGGCCCCAATTTTTGCTATTCCTTCTGCCAGTTTGTCCACATAAAACTGCGTTTTATCTGCATACCCTCCGACAAGAGCATCAATCTGCTTTTTTACTTTACCGTTAAGCTTCTTGTAGTTAATCAGCGCATTGGGATGAATCTTGATATATGAATTAATAATAAATTCAAGGCGCCCCAACCCAACACCTTGTACCGGCAGATACGCATTTTTGAACGCCTCATCGGGAGCTCCGATATTCACCATCACATGAGTCTTTGTCTCTGGCACTTTATCTAATTTATGTTCTATGATTTTAAATTTTGCCGCTCCCGCATATACCATGCCTTCGTCGCCGGAAGAACAATCCACGGTTATTGTTTTTCCTGTCCGTAATTTCTTCGTCGAGCCGCCCGTGCCTACAATGGCTGGGATTCCAAGTTCTCTTGAAACAATTGCCGCATGCGAGGTACGCCCCCCTTTGTCTGTAACAATGGCTGAAGCTATCTTCATAATAGGTTCCCAGTCTGGATCGGTAATTTCTGTCACGAGAATTTCACCTTTCTGGAAGTTACCGATGTTTTTTGCGTGTTCGATGAGGCGTGCTTTGCCCGTTGCGATTTTTGTGCCAACAGCCATGCCTATTACCAAAGGAACTTTCTTTTCTTTCAGCCGGTATTCTTTATACACGTTTTTCTCTGCCGTGGCGTGTACGGTTTCCGGCCTTGCCTGCACGATATACAGTTTTTTCGATAGGCCATCTTTTGCCCACTCAATATCCATAGGCTCTTGTCTGCTGTGCTTTGCAGAAAAGTGTTTTTCTATTGCGACACCCCATCTGGCAAGCTGCAGCACTTCTTCATCAGTAAGGGAAAATTTCTTGCGAGCGCGTTCTGGCACTTGTACTTTTTTAATTCCTTTTTCAGCGTAAATCATCTTTTGTTTTTTCGCTCCCAAATCCTTTTCCAAAATCCCTTTATTCGCCTGTTCCAGCACTGGTTTAAACACCACAAACTCATCTGGCGTTACTTTCCCTTGCACAACCATCTCACCCAACCCATACGAACTATTTATTATAACCACTTTATCGAAGCCGGTTTCAGTATCAATGGTAAACATGACACCGCTGGAGGCTTTATCGGACCTTACCATCTCTTGCACCCCAACCGACAAAGCTACGTCAAAATGCGAAAATCCCTTATCCACCCGATATGAAATCGCGCGGTCGGTAAAAAGAGAAGCCATGGCTTTTTTTACCGCCTGCAGAACCGCTTTCCCGCCGACAACGTTTAAATATGTTTCTTGCTGCCCGGCAAATGAAGCGCCCGGCAAATCTTCTGCCGTGGCAGACGAACGCACGGCAACGCCAAGACGTTTTCCTAATTTTTCGTAAGCTTGCGTAATTTCTTTTTGGAGCTCCGCGGGAAGTTCAGCTTTCAAAATAATTTGGCGGACTGCCTTCCCTCTGCCCTGCAAATCCTTCATATCGCGCGTGTTGAGCCCTCGCAACGCTTCCTTTATTTGCTTGGCAAGGCCCGCCTTTTCCAAGAAATACCGATAGGCATACGAAGTTATGGCAAAACCATTGGGTACGTGAATTCCCAACGGCACCAGTTCTTGATACATTTCGCCCAGCGCGGCATTCTTTCCCCCTACGAAAGGCACATCTTCAATCCTAACTTCTCCAAACCAGAGAATAAATTTTTCTTGTTTGCTCTTCCCCATATTTAGTAAGGCTAAGCCTTACTATTCTTTTATTGCGATAATAAGGTCGGAAACATTGGAGCCGGTATTTCCGGTTACCACATAATCGCCGGTTTCCTCAAAAAACGAAAATGACTTATTCTCTTCGAGATACTCTTCTACTTCTAAATGCTTTTTTGCTGCGTGCTCTTTCGCAACGGAATCCGCTATCGCTCCCGCATACTCGGTATTATCCCTTCCATCGGAAGCGAATGATAGGAGGAGTTCGCCGCCTTGCACAAACTTTAATGCAGAAAGCGCAAGTTCGAGGTTTCTACCACCTTCGCCCGCCTCGCCCGACTCGCCTTGCGCTGAAGCGGACTCGCGGGCGAGTCGAGGCGGGCCCGCCTTTTTCACCGTAACGGTGGTCTCCCCTCCATATAGTAGCACAGATTTGCTCGGAGCCTCGTGCATTTCTTCCACAAGCTCTTTCGCAATGTCACGCGCTTCCCCAGTAAGTTCTGCCGTTTTTATGTGCGGTTCAAAACCGAGCTCTTTTGCTTTTTGCGCCATTGCATATAAGGCAGTGCGGTTTGACACAAACAAAATATTTTGCACTTTCTCAAAATACTTTTTATCCTTTGGCGTCTCGATCAAAAATTTCTCGTATTGCCCAACCCCATACTTTTCGAGCACTTCTTTTGCGTCGTCTCTCGTGCTTTTATCAAACATTGTAGGACCGGAAGAAACCACACCCACATCGTTTCCTGGCACATCAGAAAAAATCAAAGATATTACTTTTGCGGGATATGCGTATTCTGCCAAATAACCGCCTCGCGCAAGCGACAAATGTTTCCGCACTATATTTAACTCCTGAATGGCAACGCCTTTTGTGAATAGATGTTTTATTATTTCTTCCTCATGCTCGCATGTATGTTTCTCCGGTTGGCATAATAATGCCGACCCTCCGCCAGAAATCAAAAACAGCACAACGTCATTTTCTGTCATTTGTTTAAGGAATGCGATGATCGCCTTTGTAGCCTCTTGATCACGCTCAGTAGAAAAAGGGTGGTCACCTTGCAAAAAACGGACTTTTTGAAACTGTCCTTCTTGAATATCCAACACCAATCCATCGGTAATCTTTGCGCCCAATACTTTTTCTAGAGCCAATACTCCCTGCGTTGCGCACTTGCCGATTCCTACAACAAAAAGCCGCTCACTGCTGTCGAGCGGCAAATTCAGCTTTGCCAAACCCTCTTCCACCACTTTTCTCGTGTCTATGGCCTGCAAACCAGCCTCTGCGATCTCCAACGCAGCCTTTCTCAAGGGTGTTTTGGCGAGCTCGCTCAAATTCTGAATCTTCTGCATTCTACCATTATACACGCTCCTCTCGTATTCCAAAACATGGAGGCCATCCAAAAGAAACTCCTTCGCGGAACCTCGTTTCAAGAGTTTCTTTTGCTTGCGTGTAAAAGGGAGATGCACGATTTACGCTATACAAAAGAATAGGCCTCTCTGGGAAACCCAGAGAGGCCTTCGGTCACTAATCGTGTTCGTACTTCCTCATGTCAATCACGTAGGGCGTGGCCACCACCATGGGGCGGTCGCCCACCCTGACAACCGCTATGTTGCGGTCCCTATGGTCGGGGAAGGCCTCGCGGATCGCCAACCAGAAGAGATTCTCCAGGGCCTGCTGCCTATTCCAGGCCTCGCACAATTTCGTCTGATCCACCCCGTATGGGAGATCCTTTGTCGCCTTCGCGGCGACCTCTGCCCTCTCGAGGAGAGTGTGGAACCGCAGCATCTCGGGCATCATCTCGCCCAAGATAGTGTCGTTCGGCCCGAGCGGCTCTGCGGGAGGTAGAATATACTCTGCCTCCGTGATGGCCTCGGCCTCCGCAAGGATCCGGTCCAGCATTTCGCGGAACATTCTTCCCCCTTGTTCGCTGGCTTCAAATTTAGCGGTTTTCCCACCAGCAAGCGCTGGCGATACATTAACACGCTACCGAAAAAAAGTCAAATTTTGCGCCCGCGAGTTCAACAAGTAAGTGCACCAGCATACAAAAGAAATGCCGGCAGATTATGCTCTCCGGAACGCAAGGGAAACGAAAAAGAAAGCAGCTGCCACCAGTACAATAATTGGCCCAGGGGGCAGGTTGTATACCGCTGCAATTCCACCGCCAAGCACGGCGCTTAAAGCGCCGAAAGCCGCGCTTAGCAAAGAAAATCCCCGGAACCGCAAAGCCATATTACGCGCGGCCACAGCCGGCAGAATAACCAAAGCTCCCATTAAAAGCGTCCCCACGACTTTTACTCCAAGCGCAACCACAAGAGCAACCAAAAGGAGAAATAGCAGGTTCGACCGCTTTACCTTCACTTTCGCAGATTCTGCCAAGTCTCTTGAGATAGTGCTTATAAGCAAATCCTTTTCAAGCCAGAATGCGGTAGATAGAATGAGGAGGGAAAACACAACCGCCAAAAGAGCATCAAAGAACGCAACATCCGATACGTCTCCAAACAAAGCTTCCAAAAGCTCCGGCTCTGGCGTAAGCAAGACACCAATGGCAAGACTAAACGTAAAAAACACTCCCACCAAAGCTTCTGTGGGAAGATTGGTTTTTTCTTCTATCGCCCAGATTGCAACCACCGCTATGAATAAAAAGAAAAACGCGCCCAAAAACGGGTTCACATTGAATAAAAGCGCCAGAGCAATTCCTGGCAACGCTACGTGCGACAAAGCATCGCCCACCAAAGCCATGCGCCGCAACACCATAAAAGAACCCAAATACCCTGCGGCAACTCCGACAAAGACGCTTGTCGTAATTCCCAAAAGCATGGTGGTATCAAGAAAAGGAAAAATCATATTTGTTTGTGTGTATGATGGAACAACGCTGAATCGCCATACAACTTCTTCAAACTTTCTGAAGTAAGCGCCTCTTCCGGCCTGCCAAAACATACAAGTTTTTTATTTAAGCAAAGCACTTCGTCCGCATAGCGATACACCACATCCAAGTCGTGCGAAATCAGCACAATCGTAAGCCCTTTTTCTTTGTGCAGGCGCAACAACAAGTTATAAATCGTTTCCTCTCCTCCCAAATCAATGCCCGCAACAGGCTCGTCAAACAAAAGCACGTCGGGATTTCCCATAATCGCAAAGGCAACCAAAACTCGCTGCAGCTCTCCCCCAGAAAGCGCGCCAAGCTGACGATCCCGCAGCGAATCATCGTGTATGCCAACTGCGTTGAATGCCTCTGCAATTTCGGGGTCCCTACCGCGAAACCCCAAAAATTCGTGCACGCTCAAAGGCAAGTCGCGCTCAACAGCAAGCTTTTGGGGCACATACCCAATTTTTACTCCTTTTTCCCAGGAAATTGTGCCTCGATAGGGCACCAACCCCAGCAAAGCGCGAAACAGCGTGCTTTTGCCAGCGCCATTCGGCCCCACGATTGCCAATGCATATCCTTTTTTGAGCGAAAAAGAAATATTGGAAAGCACGCTTTCTCCACGAAAGTTTACATACAAGTCTTTTACTTCAAGAATCACAGACTCTTTCATCTACCCTCGGTACAGAGGCAATTAAAATATTACTATTGGAGAAAATGCTGAACAAAAAACAAGAGAATAATCGCAAACCCTATCCACACAAATACCGTTGCGAGAAAAAGACTTCTGCGCAACGCAGTCGGGCTTATTTGCTTAAGGGGAAGCAGGTAAAATAATGTCAAGCTTGCCGCGTACACAACCAAAACGCCAATGCTTTTTGTCAGCCAGTGGTGGCCGGCTAAACCTGCCAATATATTCTTCAACGCGGGAGATAATTCTGCAGCCACCGTGATTGCTGTTACGAAAATACTTGCGGCAATCGTGGCCAAAACTGATGAATAAATAACTTTGATAGTATTCATACTAAGACCATCTCGCGGCTGCTGAAATAATATACCCCATTGCTCCTATGGCGAGCGCCACTGCGACCATGGAGCCAATAAACAAAATGGTTGGGAGTTTAAGTTTTGAGTTGGAAAATTGCTCTTTGCTCAAAAAAGAAATGAATAACGCGGTCAACGCCATGGGGATAATAAACAGAAAGACATGCTCTTTTGTTTCCATGGCCACCGCGTGCGCCCATGGCGCTGCGCCCGCCTTAATAATGGGCTTCACCAAAGGCCCGTAGAACTTTATATAGTAGTATCCGCCAATAATCCAGCTCAACAGAAAACCAGCGAGGCCGATAAACGCCACGATCCGAAGCCGAAATCGCTTCACTGGTTCCGCGATAAATTCTCCCAAAAGCCACAAGAAAAAATCAATGCCAATAATCGCAAATCCCAGATGCAACCCTACCAATACCGGCTTGCTCATGAGCAGAGGAAAAAAAGTGTTCATCGTGTTTAAAATATAGATTACTCTAGTATATACCTTGGCGATATCTCTCGCAAGCGAATGCCCCTACTCCATATCTTTTGCATAAGTACCAGAAAGGGCGGCGGCGTTTAATTTCAGGCGTTTAAGGAATGCCTGTTGGGCGGCTTTAATTTTTGCGCTGTCGCCACGCCAGATTTGAAGCACCGGCTCTTGCAGCGCGCGGGAAAAAGAAAATGTTAGTGGCCAATCCGCCGGCTGGCGGACCAACTTTACAATTTCGTTTAAGTTCTCTGTCGCTTGCTGCGGACTTTGCCCACCAGACAAAAACACAATTCCTGCCACCTCTTGTGGCACAGAATTTTGAAAGGTCCGCACCGTGGCTGCAGCTACCTGCTTTGCATCTGCCTGCTGTAAACAGTCTTTACCGGAAAGCACCATGCTGGATTTTAAAATAAGTCCTTTTAGATCAACTCTTTTCTCATGCAAAGCAGCAAATACCGCTCTAAGCGTGTTTGTGGTAACTTCTTCTGCTTTCTCTATGGTATGATTGCCTTCGAGCAGTACTTCTGGCTCCACTATCGGCACAAATCCTTCGTCTTGTGAAACTTCTGCGTATTCTGCCAAAATTTCCGCGTTTTTTTCGATAAGATCCTGTGTAGGAATATTTTCTCCAATCGCAATAACCGCTCGCCATTTTGTAAACTTGGCTCCCATCGCGCGGTATTCTTTAAGCCTACTGGCCAGACCTTCTAATCCCTTGGTTATTTTCTCGCCGGGATGACCCTCAAAATCACCAGTACCTTCGTCAACCTTAACACCAGGGATAATGCTCTTTTCTTCTAAAAGCTTTGCGAAGGGTATGCCCTGGTCAGTCTGTTGGCGAATAGTTTCGTCGTATAAAATAACACCGCTTAAAAACTCCGCTATCCCTGGCATCGTGAGGAGTAGTTCTCGCCACTGCCTGCGCATTTCTTCTGTTTGTTCAACGCCTACGGCGAGAAAACGCTTATTGCAACTTGGGGTGCTTTCATCGGCAGCTAGAATTCCCTTCCCCTTTATCACGAGTTGTCCAGCAACTTCATAAATTCGCGTATCCATATTCTCTTTTTATACCGCATTATGCTACAATACGCCATATGATTGCTGTGAATAAACTCGGCGTTGTGCTGGAAGCCACGAATAACTTGTTTGAGCGCACAGCCGTGCTCAATCCGGGAACATGGCAGGAAGGGAATACCGTACATATGTTTTATCGCGCGCTGGACGAAGACCATTGTTCCACTATTGGATACGCAAAACTCGACGGCCCCATGAATGTGGTGGAACGATGGGAAAAACCTTTCCTCTTTGGTACAAACCCCTACGAGCATAAAGGCATGGAAGATCCGCGCATCGTGAAGATTGAAGACACGTTCTACATGTTTTACGTTGCCCACGACGGCAAGAACGCCGTTACTGCCTATGCGACGAGCAAGGATCTGCGCAACTTTGAGAAGCAAGGCATTATCAGCCCGCCTATTGCTTACCGCGAATTCGATGAGCTTAACGATGAACTGGAGCTCAAAGACGCGTATTCTTTTTTTGCCGACTACTACCAGGAAGAAGCAGGAATAGATGTTCTCATCTGGCACAAAGACGTATTCCCGTTCCCGCGCAAAATCAATGGGAAATATGCCTTACTACACCGCATTTTGCCAGACATCCAAATAGCATTTTTTGATAATTTCAAGCAGCTTCAGCAGCGAGAATTTTGGTTAGAGGAGCTCAAAAAACTTCCCGAACGCGTAGCCCTTGAAAATACCCATTGGTTTGAATCGAGAAGCATCGGGGGAGGATGCCCACCTATAGAAACAAAAGATGGCTGGCTTATCATTTTCCACGCAGTAGAGGCAAGAAACCGGGGCCGCGTGTACCACGCGTGCGCGGCGCTTCTTGATAAAGATAACCCTCTCAAAGTCATTGGCCGGCTTCATGAACCCCTGTTTTCTCCGATGGAAGAATGGGAAACACAGGGATTTGTTTCTAACGTGGTTTTCCCGACCGGAACCGCCCTGTTTGAAGATATATTGTATATCTATTACGGCGCCGCGGACAAGCGCATTGCCGCGGCTTCCGTAAGCCTTTCTGCGCTCATTGCGGAAATGAAAGACCCAACGAAAAGACACGACCATGGCAAACGGTAAATCCGACTCTATCCTCTATCTGTCTACGTACCCTCCCCGAGAGTGCGGCATTGCTACATTCACGAAAGATCTGGCAGAAGCATTGCAACGCAAGTACAACCCCGCTCTCAAGCCCAAAATTCTTGCTATCAACAACGACATTACCGATATTTTCTCCTACGATAAGCATGTTATCCGACAGATTTGCGCTGGAAACATTGAAGATTATATCGCCTTAGCTCAAGAACTCAACGAAACGCCCGAAGTAAAACTCATTCACATCCAGCATGAGTTCGGAATTTTCGGCGGCAACTGGGGTGACTATCTTATCCCCTTCTTTCAGACGGTCCAAAAGCCGGTTATCGTTACATTTCACACCGTACTCCCAAACCCCAGCTCTACTCTTTCACGAGTGGTGAAATTCATATTGCAACATGCCCAAACGATTATTGTCATGAACGAATTTTCCCGCCAGATTCTCATAGAAGACTATGGCGCGGCAGAAGAACAGATTGCGGTAATCCCTCATGGCATTCCCTACGTAGCCTCTCCCAACGGCCAGACCGAAAAAAAACGCATGGGCCTAGAAAACCATTTCGTACTTTCTACGTTCGGGCTTTTGAGCCCCGGCAAGGGCATTGAATACGCCCTGCGCGCGCTCCCGCCGGTCGCGAAGCGCTTTCCCGAACTCCTGTATCTTATCATTGGAGTTACTCATCCAATCGTACGGAAAGCGGCTGGCGAAAGCTACCGCAACTTTCTCCAGGGAGAAATACGTCGTTTAGGACTCCAACACCATGTGCGATTTTACGATAAATACCTTTCTCTTGAGGAAATTACCGCCCTCCTACGGAGCACAGACGTTTACCTTTCCCCTTCACTCGATCGCAACCAATCTTCAAGCGGTACGCTCTCATACGCCTTAGGCTGCGGCACCCCGGTAATCTGCACCGACTCCCTATACGCCCGAAGCCTTGTAACCCCCAATATGGGAATTCTCGTGGAGCCCAAAAAACCTAAAGCCATTACCAAAGCGCTCTTAGAACTTTGCCGCGATCCCCAGCGCCTCAAGGAAATGAGCAAAACTGCATTCGCTGAAACACGGCATATGACTTGGCCAAACGTCGCGCTTGGGCACTTTAACCTATACCAAAAGTTTGTCCGCCTGTACGACGAACAAAAACTTCCCGAACTCACCTTGCAGCACCTTCAAAGACTTACCGACGACTTTGGAATCATCCAGTTCGCAAAGCACACAAAACCCGACCTGCGCTACGGATACTCTCTAGACGATAACGCCAGGGCGCTTATTGTAGTTTCCTCTGCTCTCAAGCATGGAAAACCCGAAGCTCTTGAGCTTGTGGACCGATATTTCAAATTTATCGCGCGCATGCAGCGGCCAAGCGGAACTTTCGCAAACCTCGCGAGCGGCAAACGTAAAATTGTACGCCAGGAGCTATCAGAAGACGCGCAAGGAAGAACACTCTGGGCTCTTGGATATAGTATGAATCAAGACGCCGTACCCGCAGAAATGCGCCAGAAAGCAGAAAAGATGTTCCGCAAAGCGATTCCTGCTGTTCGAAAACTCACTTCTCCGCGCGCCATCGCTTTCGCCATGCTCGGCCTCTTTTATTACACGAGAGTGAAACCGAACGCGAGCACAAACAAACTTTTGCGGCAACTTGCCGGCCGGCAGATTGCAGACTATCTTGCAGCCGCGGGAAAGGATTGGCTCTGGTTTGAACAAAGTCTCACCTACTCAAACAGCAAACTTCCAGAGTCACTCTTGTATGCGTATCTTGCAACAAAAGAAAAATCATACTTGCAGATAGCCGAAAAAAGTTTAAATTTCCTGATCGACATTACCTTTGAGAAAGGATATTTCTCGCCCATAGGCCAAAATGGCTGGTACCTCCGGAATGGCAAACGCGCGTATTTCGATCAGCAGCCGGAAGACGCCTCTTCTATGGTACAAACGTTAGCTGCGGCTTGGCATGCCACGGACAATCCCAAATACCGCAAACTCGCGCTCGACACTTTTCAGTGGTTTCTGGGGAAAAACCATTTGAATCAAATAGTGTACGATGAAGTAACTGGAGGATGCTACGATGGACTTGGCCAGCACACGCTCAACCTGAACCAGGGAGCGGAATCAACCATTTCGTATCTGCTGGCCCGTTTAGCTGTAGAAGAATTATGATACAAACCGCAAAAGAAAAAGCGATTGGGGTGTTGGAGCATTGCGCAAAACCAACGGGCTTTTATGCTTCCGGCCTCCCGGGCGGATACGAAGCAACATGGGCGCGCGACAGCATGATTACGTCTCTTGGTGCTTCGCTCGTGCGTGAAGTGCGTGAAGCGAGGCTTCACACATCGTTTCGCAAGAGCATAGAACTTTTGAGCAAAAACCAATCTGAACTTGGGCAAATCCCGAACGCCGTGGGAAGCTACAACACCGACCGGCAATCTGATGTCACCTTCAACTCCATCGATTCGTCGCTCTGGTATCTCATCGGACATCACGTGTATGCGAAAGCGTACAAGGATCAATCGCTCCTGCGGAAATATAAAAGGAATGTCGAAAAAGCTTTGTTCTGGCTCAAATCTCAAGATCCGAACGAAGATAAACTTTTAGCGCAGCAGCCCACGATGGACTGGCAAGACGCTTTCCCGCATAAATACGGGCATGTAATCAATACGCAGGCCTTATACTACGGGGTACTGAAAATGTACGGGAAAACCAAAGAAGCGGAACACCTCAAGCAAGTGGTGAACGGTGAAATTGAAAAATATCTTGCAATGTACGACCCAAAGCTTGGATATTATCTCCCCTGGAACTGGAAGAATCACGATGGGGATCGCGAACAGGAAGAATGGTTTGATACGCTCGGAAATCTGCTGGCGATTGTAACAGGACTCGCGACAAAAGAAATCGCAAACTCAATACTTGAATACATTGAGAAAGAAAAAATCAACAAACCTTTTCCATGCAAAGCGATCTGGCCTCCTCTAAAACCCGGCGATAAAGAATGGCATTCCTATTTTGAAAAATGCGACGCCCGTGAGCCCTATGCCTATTTGAATGGCGGAGTATGGCCGTTTATTGGCGGCTTCTACGTTGCGGCGCTTGTAAAAATACAGCAATATGCCAAAGCAGGACAAATGTTAGAACAACTCGCGCTCGCCAACAAACAAGGCAAACAAAAAGAATGGGAATTTAATGAGTGGCTTCATGGCCAAACAGGCCAGCCCGGCCCAAACAGTACGCCCTATCAGGCATGGTCTGCCGGCACTTTTCTCTTCGCCGCAGAGTGCGTCTCCCGCCAATCCGTCCCCTACTTCTAGGAAAGCTCCAAACGAGCTTTGATGGTGTCGCTCATGGAGCGGGCGATGTCACGATAGTGAAAGTTTTTGACCGCGTGCTCCCGGGCGAGCCGGCCCATTTCCGCTCTTCGATCGGTGTTGCTCAAAAGCAAAAGCAAATGTTCAGCAAGATCGTCTACATTCGCCCGATAGGCGAATGTTTTGGGTTCGTCGAACACAATACGCCCTTGCTTTTTGAATCCCATATCGGGATAAATAATTTCGCTCTCCAGATTAACTGTTTCTGCGACCCGGGCGAGAAAACCGGTTTTCCCGTGCACAATGGTTTCTTTTGGCCCCATGGCATCAATGGATACCACTGGAATGCCACAGGCCATTGCTTCCACCTGAATCATTCCATATCCTTCAAGGCGGCTGGGAGCGGCGTATATGTCAGCCGCGTTCAAAAGAGCTGGCATAAACTCGCGCGAACAGGATCCGGCCACGAATTTGATTTTGTTTTTGTCTAACCCAAGCTGCTCAATAAGCTCGAGTTCCTCGTCGGCATGGTCGCGCTCATCTTCTTCCTCCCAGGACTTGCAAATATATTTCCATTTAGGGAATTGCTTATCTATTTTTGCCAATGCCTGAAGTACTTCCTGCGCGCCTTTGGAAGTTACATCGCCCCCAACCGTGAGAATCATCTTTTCGTCCTCCGCCACCCCAAACATTTTTCTGATAGTCCGCACTTTGGGATCGCTCTTTGATACGGGATAGAACATTTCCGGCTCCACCCCAATATGAGATACGACAAAATTTTTGGTATTCACTCCGTCTCTCTCGTATGTTTGGCGCACCCAATCGGAAGTTACAAACACAAGCGGTAAATTTCCGATAACATCGTGGTAATTGGCGACCCATCCGTCTGCCACGAGCCAGGGTACCGGCTGAACACCGAATTCTTGCGGGTGCAGAATGAGCTCTGGAGTATACCCCCAAAATCCAATTCCCAAAGCAACATCCGGCCGAAATGTTTTATACAACCATTCTTTCTGCAAATCAGACCTCCAGTGGCAAGGCATTGCCTCCTCGCCGTTTTCCTTCATTCCGCGCAAGAGCATATCTCCCTGCAGGCTCAAGCCATCGGTTTCCGGAGGATACGCATACAACACAATGCTACGCATTGAATTTCTAATTTTTAATTTCTAATTTTTAAAACACGAAAAGTTTCGATTTTTGAGCAACTTCGGTTTTCAAAGCTGGATGGGCGAAACCCGTACAACTGCTTTACCACATTGCGCTTTGCTTTCCACTCGGCGGTTGACAGCTTTACTTCGTAGGAAGCATGCTCGCGTGGCTGCGCGATCTTCTTTTTTTCATCAAGCATATACGCAAAGAAAAAAGCACTTTTCGTCTTCAGCTCTTTCTCCTTAAGCATTTGCTTTACTGCGAGATGCACTGCTTTATGGCGCCAATGGCCGTACTCGCCGTTTGCCCCGTGCGTAAACAAAACATCCCATGCTCCGCCAGCTGGCGGATTAGGAAGTTCTGCCTGTATGATTTTCTGAACCGCGGGAATACTCTCTTGGATATTCAAAAGTCCTTCATCCTCCAGATCACAGATGATTCCCCGCGCGCCATAATGCTTCGCCACGCGCATAAACTTCGGCATCCGGTCAGAATCGCTTTTCCTGCAGAGAACAAAAATCGTCCACCGCACGTTTCTTTGCCGCGCAATGGTGCCGCCCATCCAAATCGTTTCGTCGTCGGGGTGCGCTACAACAACAAGTGCATTGCTCCCGTTTTCAAACTCGAGCTGTTGCATGGCAATCTCTGTATTTCTTTCCAGAACCGCACGGACACGGAACTCCACCTATAAAACTTTCCGCAAGCTGAGAGCTAGACTGCACTTTCCCTCCCTCTCCCATATTAAACACCATTCTGCATCCTATTTCATCGCATACCAAAACTTCCGGCGTATTGTCTTGCTTCCGGTCGCCTCCGTTGGCGAAAATATGAGGGCGAAGCTGTTTGAGTTCTTCACACACACTCATGTCTTCGGGGTCAGGCGGATGATTCGTCAAGACAACTCTATCAACCACACTCAAAGCTTCCAGAATTTCTACGCGCTCTTCTTGCGGCATAAATACGAACCCTTTCTTTTTCAAAAGCCAATTATCGTTGTTCAAAATGACAAGAAGTTCGCCGCCAAGTTTTCTTGCTTCTTGAAAAAGCCGCACGTGCCCAATATGCAAGGGATCAAAACCCCCGCTCACGGCAACCACAATACGCTCACGCGATTCTTCGCTCATAGTAAAGATATTCTACCAAAATGTTCCAGATACCACAACAAAACGCCCCTCTCCGCCATTTGGCGGATCGGGGCGTTTTGTATTGTTACGCTCTGTTGACATTCACGGCATTGGGCCCCTTTGGGCTGTCTGCCACGTCGAATGTCACTTCGTCACCTTCGCGGAGTTCATTGAACTGCACGCCTCGGAGTTCGTTTGAGTGAAAGAACAAGTCTTTCTCCTCTCCCTCCCGAGAAATGAATCCGAACCCGCGATCGGTGAGTCGAGCGATTTTTCCTTTTTCCATTGCTGTAAAAGAAACCGGCTGATTAGAATCCTGCCTTCCGACAGGCGAATCAAATACAGAGTGCTGTACGATAAACCCGACTTCGCTTCTCTTACAGGTCTGATTTGACAAGAGTCATCTTACCATATCGGTACAATATTGTCAACAGCTCTATTCCACAAAGGTTAGAGCAATCCCCTTTTGGTTTGCCCGGCCCGTCCTTCCTATCCTATGGACATAATCCTCGTAGGTAGCGGGGATGTCGAAGTTAATCACATGGCTTACATTGGCAATATCCAAACCGCGAGCCGCGACATCAGTAGCAACAAGAATTTGCACATGATTATTCTTAAACAAATCCAATGCCTGGCGCCTTTTTGCCTGCGGCTTATCTCCGTGGATCGACATAGCTCGGAGTCCGCGTTTGTCGAGCTCCCGCGAAAGTTTCTCTACGCCGTGTTTCGTTCTGCCAAACACAAGCACTTTTTGAAACTCGCTTTTATTCTCCAGCATCTCACACAACTTCTCCAACTTCTCTTTCGCGCCCTTCACCCGCACCACATCCTGGTCTATACACGATGGCGTTTCCCGGGATTTTACCGATATTTTTATCGGCTCTTTCAAAAACGTGCGGATAAGCGTTTCTATGGCTGGCGGAATAGTAGCCGAAAACAGCAAGGTCTGGCGTTTATCTGAAAGCTGGCTCATCAAGAATCGAATGTCGTCGATAAATCCCATGTCGAGCATACGGTCTGCTTCATCAAGCACGATATTCTGGAAAGTTCCAAGCAAAAGCTGTTTTCTTTTAACCAAATCCTTGAGACGGCCCGGCGTTCCAATAACAAAATGCGGGCCGCGTCGAAGGCTTGCGATTTGCGCTCCCATGCTTGACCCTCCTATGCATACGGCAGAATAAATACCCAAAAGTTGACTCAAAGAAACCAGCTCTTCATAAATTTGAAAAGCAAGCTCTCTTGTGGGAGTTACAATAAACACGCGCTCTCTCCTATTCTGAAGCACCTTGTTAATAAGGGGCAGTAAAAACGCCGCCGTCTTGCCGGTTCCCGTATTGGCAATACCAATAACATCTTTCCCCTCTAAAATAAGAGGGATGGTTTTGTCCTGGATTTCGGTAGGAATTTGGTATCCTTTTTTTTCGATATTGCGCTTTAGGCGCTCGTCAATAGCAAACTCCGAAAAGCGATGCTGGGGAACATACGGCGCGCCCTGCTCCTCATTCGAGGATTTGTTTATGAACTGTGCCGAATGCATAGTTCCCAACCCAAAACGAGGCGTACCCCGCCTCTTTCCAAATGAGCTGCCGTTCGATCGATATTGGCTCCTACCGCTATATTGACTTTTCCCCTGCGAAAACCTTTTGTTCGTGGAAAACCTTTTTTCTTTTCTATACGTATTATACATTGAGTTTATGGCATAAAAAATCTCGCGAGAATCATCCCGCCTTCATCGAGTCAAACTCGACTACGGCGAGGAGAGAACCCGCGAGCGGTGTGACTATGCTAACAGTATACCTCGCGCATCTTAAAATGTCAAGGAAGACTGTAGGGAGGTGAACAAAGGCCCAAAAAGAGCTTGACAGAAAGGAGAAAATCGAGTATCATATATTGCAGTTCATTTAGCGTATCCGGAACGGAAGCAAGGGTATGAACAGCCTTATTTCTCTCTTTGCTTCCGTTCCGGCAAATGAGCAATAGCCGGGCGGAAGGCGGAGGAACCATGGCATTTTCTTTGTGTGGGGGAAAGGTTCTCCCTCAAGGCGGGGTCCTGCCGAGACAGGAGGTAATCGTTGTAACCCCCGGAGTTGTTGTGTACTCCAAGTGGCAAAAGAAAGAAGCAATTTTTATATCTGAGGCGTATACCATGACGTGGGGCCCTTCGGGCTTGATCGAGGAAGGGACCAGGGAAGTGTATCTTCCCAATCCTCTGTGCCCCGGAGGAGACACCATCATAGTCCCGGTGGGGAGCATCATGCTCTCACCGGAACAACTGACCGCACTCAACGCGGCACGCGAACAAGGGTGGAGAAAGGAAACCCCAATCCAGCAGGAAGGGGTCCTGAATCCCACCCTTAGCTAAGCACTCATTATTTCTCACGTATTGTTCCAGGCCACGCGCAGAGCTTTCAAGCAAAGCGCATGGCCCTCATTCCCGAGTTTGATACATCGAATAGCACATTCAGGAATGGAGTGAAACACTTTTCAGCCTTGACTTGAGTGCTTGAAAATGGTACTATTTTTATAGTTTGGAAATTGGCTCACATGCTAAGGAGGGGCTCAAATGAGTGTCTCCGAGTTAGTATTGTTGGTATCAGGCGTAGGAGGTCTAATTCTCATCATTGTCCTTTGTATCGACGACATTCGCCTGCGGCGCCGGGTAAAACGCATAAAGCACCCAGAGAAGACTGTGGTCTATATCGTGCGTCCACTATCCCCCGCTGCTCGAGAGAGAAGTGAAAACGGCAAGGAACGGCGGCATTAGCTTCACCTATCCAAGCAACTTTTCCCCTGAAAGGTTTAAATCTTTCAGGGGCTGTTTTTTTGTTTCACCGCTAAAAAGTCGAAAGAATTTGTTCCCATGGTAGGTTTGGCTTGCCAAAATGGCCGTAGGCCGCGGTCTGTTTGAATATTGGCTGGCGAAGATTCAGGCGTTCAATGATTGCCTGCGGCCGGAAATCAAATTTTTCTTTCACAACGCCAACCAAACTCTCCCCTTTCTCGTCCATTGCTTCTACCATGAGAGGCTCTGCTTTTCCAATCGCGTACGCCACCGAAACAAGGCATTCTTTCGCGTATCCGTGGGCCACAAGATTTTTGGCGACGAATCGGCACATATAGGCGGCGGAACGATCTACTTTTGTCGCGTCTTTGCCGGAAAAACATCCTCCCCCGTGCGGAAGCATACCTCCATAAGTATCAACAACGATTTTTCTTCCGGTTAACCCGGTATCTGCTTCAAATCCGCCTTTTTCGAATTTTCCCGTTGGGTTAACGAGAATTTCAACATCGGAAATATCGCCAACAAGTGGAGCGATAAGATGCGCTGTTATCTGCTGCTTAATTTCTTCCTGCGAAACATCTGGGCTATGCTGGCAG
Source organism: Candidatus Wildermuthbacteria bacterium RIFCSPHIGHO2_01_FULL_48_27b (assembly GCA_001824915.1). GTDB lineage: Bacteria > Patescibacteriota > Minisyncoccia > Minisyncoccales > UBA10102 > O2-01-FULL-48-27b. The sequence continues at coordinate 19,377 of MHTS01000005.1, forward strand.
CTTACCAAAACTGTGCGCACTTTTCCTTGTTCGATGGTTACTTGTGTTTTGCCGTCTGGTTTTATCCAAGGCAATTTGCCCAGCACGCGTAATTTCTCCAAACCGCGAGCCAGCTTATGCGCAAGAACAGTGGCTTTTGGCATGTACTCTTCGGTTTCATCGGTCGCAAATCCGTACATAATGCCCTGATCTCCGGCTCCGCCGGTGTTTACGCCTTGCGCGATGTCGGGCGATTGCTGGACAATGCGCGCCATAATTTCTAACTCGTTTTCGTGGCCTATTTCTTTGTACACTGCCCTCGCGAGCTCGGCATAATCAACGTCTGCTTTTGTTGTTACCTCTCCTGCGAGCACAAGCAAACCGTGCCCGCCGAATGTTTCTGCCGCCACCCTCGAATAGGGATCTTGCTCAAGGCATGCGTCGAGCACAGCATCTGAAATTTGATCGCATATCTTGTCGGGATGCCCCGATGTCACGCTCTCTACTGTATACGTACGTGGAATAAACTGGAACATACAATGCAAAACTCTTTCCACAAGAGAAAGAGTAGTATTACTTTTATTATCTTCCCCTCTTTGCCCTTCGTCCGCCGGTTGGCGGATCAGGGCTATAGGCTGGAGGTGGCACCATCTCCAAAACGTTTTTTTGGGAGGTTGCCGGCGGGTCATCGAGCCAGTCTCTCGCCGCACTCTTGATAACGACTATTCAATTGTAATTTAATTATACTCTCCTACTGAAGAATTGCAAACAGTCCTGTGGATAAACAAAAAATGCTACTCACTTCTGTCAAATCCCCGCCCGTAGTAATCGAAGAGAGATTTGATGCCGGCAAGATTACGTTCCCACTCAATGCTTTCATGAGTCTGCAGTTCTACGGTAAGCGTCGGAATACCTATGGTAGCTAACCACCCGTCGGCAGCGCCGGTAACCTCGTAGGCGTCGAATGTCTCGGCTGCCTGATAGCCCGACGCAGCAGCGTACGCGTTCATAATGTCGCGTGTCTCTGAAGAAATATCGCCCCCGCATTCTGCCGGATACACGGCATTCGCCTGGCTATGCCAAAAAACAACAGCGGCAGGATCCTCCTCCAAAACAAAATCTCGTAAAGCTTGCGTTTCTGGTTCCGAAAACGGAGCAGATCCCGCGCTTACTGTATTTCCTCGCCAGACAGCTTCGGGCTGCCACTTGCAGGGGAAGTTGCGATTGAGATCTACGCCGCTCGCATTGAATCGCCCCGTGCCGTTTGCCGCGCTAGGAGAAACCTCCGCAGCAGTAAAGCGGCCTTCTTTCCCGACCACCTCATACACTCCGTCTGGATTCGCGGAAGGAATCACAGTTACCGTCAGATTATCAGGGGCAACTTCTGGGTTCGCGTCGAGATAATCCATAAATGCGTATGTCAAAAGCACGCTATTCCATTCATAGCCTCCATGCACACCTCCGACGAACAGAAGATGCGTATCGCCATCGCCATACGTATACGCTTCGATCTTACGCCCTTGCACCGACGTGCCTATTGCCTGATATTTCGGCTCAGTCTCTTCCTGCTCAACTGATTCCAGCGGAGCTGGCTCTGATTGCCAGCTGATAAATACAAAAACGCCAATGCCAACCATAGCAAGAGCAAAAACTCCTATGACAAGTTGCTTCGTTCTCATCCCAAGTTATTTCGCGTAGTACTCAAGCAATGCCTCAATGCCGGCTCGGTTTTTATCCCACTCAACATCCTCATGCGTCGTGAGAAGCACGCTAATCGCGGGAATGTTGTTTTTCGCGAGCCAATTGATAGCATCACCAGTTATTTGATAGAAATCAAAATCCTCGTATGCAGGGTAGCCGGACGCGTCAGAATACACCTTGGTGATCGCGCGCGTTTCCGGCAGCACGCCATTGTGGCAGTTTGAGGCAAATACTCCACCAGCGGCACTGTACCACATAACAACCGCGGCGGGTTTTTGCTTTTGCACATAATCTCGAATTGCCTGACTTTCCGGTTCAGAAAATACTTTGCTTCCGGCGTCTACCTGCCTACTCTGCCATATGCCTGTTGGTTGCCAGTCGCAGTCGAAGTTGCGGTTCAAATCCACATTGTTCGCGTTAAAACGGCCGGGCACTGTCGCGGCTTGCGACGAAGGCACGTTTGCTTCTGTGAAACGCCCAGCCGTGCCAACAACTTTTTGCAAGCCATCCGGATTCAATACAGGAATAACCGTTACCTCTATGTTTTGGGGAATAGTTGTAGAATTCGCCTCGAGATAATCCATAAACTCATAGGCAAGAAGCACGGTATTCCACTCGTATCCGCCGTGCATGCCGCCTACAAACAAAACTTCCTTTTCACCATCACCGTAATGATAAGCAGTAATGTCACGCCCCTGAACGGATTTGCCAATAACTGCTTGGGGTTCATTGCTCGGCGGGGGCTCCTGCGTTCCAGTTGGCTGCGGTGTTGGAGTTCCTGTACCTTGACTCTGCGGGAGGTTCCCACCGTTAAACGTACCTTGGGTTAACACATACGCGCCGATGCCCACGACACCCAACACACCAATCACTAAAAGTATAAGGAGAGGATTTTTCATAGTGCGCTTATTGTAGCATTACTATCTTTTTGTTATTTTTTATTCGACTGTTTTCTTTTTTTCTTTGCCTCCAGCATAAGCCGCTTTATCTCTAGTCGCTTCTTGGTCTTGTGGGAAGAGCGTGATTTTACATGCTTAGCCAGTCCTGTACCTCTTTTTGACATATCTGTCTTTTCTTAATTAGTTCCTTATGCTTTAAGCATACCAGAAAATACATCCAAAGGAAAGTATTTTTTGTTCTAACCTATAAATTGCTCTGCAAAAAGATAATGCCAATACCGATAAGAAAAGATACAAAATTCGCGAGCGACTTTCTTTTCCAAAAACTTGCCAACCCAACAAATAAGAAAGCTCCGCCCGATAGCGCAAGAGCAATCGGCAGTATCGTCCCAAAATCAGGTATCAACCAATAGGTTATCCCGAAGCTTGCATAGAGCAGAACGAACCCAGTGAAGGTAGTTGCCAATGAACCCTTTGTGCTTGAACCAGCTCCTTTCATAAGTGTTGTTGCAGCAAAAAATTCTGGAAGAATATGAAGTGTCATTGCGCGCGCCACCGATAAAAATTCCACCGGCAAGAGAAACGAGAAGA
>MHTS01000006.1 GCA_001824915.1 Candidatus Wildermuthbacteria bacterium RIFCSPHIGHO2_01_FULL_48_27b
ATTCGTTGTGCTGTTTTATTCTTTTCGCCAAATCGTTCGTGCATCCAACATAGAGAGAACCGTCGGCACATTCTAAGAGATAAGTATAAAACATAGATAATATGTCCCTCGGCAGAGCTTCGGGAACTTGAATTTCTAAGCTCGTTCCTCGCCAAGAAATTCTACGTGCTGCGGGACTTGGATTCGAACCAAGATACTCGCCTCCAAAGGGCGATGTCCTACCATTAGACGATCCCGCATTATTACTCCCCTATTCCGCACGATTCAACGATCGCCAATTCCAGCGGGAGCTGTATTATACTGGAGTATTTCATTTTCTGCTCGGCTTCCATAAAGTTTTCGACGATGCGCGGCAAAAGCTTTTCGTCAAACTGTTGCGCCTGTTGTTGCATTCGTTCCAACTGCTCTTTCGTAAACTCGTTCTCAAACATTTTTTCCAGCTGCGGATTGATCTTCAGCACAAGCGTGTGCCGCAGATAGCGGACGAGGTTTTTGGTGAATTCTTGGGGATCCATCCCCTCTTCCAAATTTTTGTTGAGGAAGTCTATGGCTTCGCCGGCTTTTCTGTCGGCAAGCAGTTGGACGAATTCGCCTACGAGATTTAAATCCACCAACCCGAGTAAATCCTTTATCGATTCTGCGCGCACCTCCTCCTTTGTATCAAGAATAGAATGAAAAGTCAAAACTTTGTCAAGCAAACCAAGAGCATCGCGTAAGGATCCTCCCGCATTCAGCGCAATGAGCTGGAGTGCTGTTTTGTCGATGTTCGCGTTTTCTGCCCTTGCTATTTCTTTGAGTTTTCCCGTGATTTCAGGCACTGTAAGTTTGCGAAAATCAAAACGCTGGCAGCGCGAAGCTATAGTAGGAATCATCTTGTGGGCCTCGGTAGTTGCGAGGATAAAAATAGCGTGCGAGGGCGGTTCTTCCAATGTTTTCAAGAGAGCATTCGCGGCCTCCTTCGTAAGCTGATGCGCTTCGTCGATAATAAATACTTTGTATTTCAACTTGACGGGGGCGAACGCAATGCCTTCACGCAATTCGCGCATTTCGTCGATTCCCCTATTGGATGCGGCATCGATCTCGATTAAATCGATGGCGCGACCATGATTTATTTCCTCACAGAACGAGCAGGTATTGCAGGGTTCCCCCGGGGTTTTGTTTACCCCGAGCGCAGTCGAGGGGCAATTTATTGCTTTGGCGAGCAGGCGGGCTAAACTTGTTTTGCCAGAACCCCGCGGGCCCGAAAACAAATACGCGTGTGAAAGCAGATCCCCGGCTATGGCGTTTTTGAGTGTTTGCACGATGTGTTCCTGTCCCACAACCTCACTGAAGGATTTGGGGCGATATTTTCGGTACAGTACCATGTTATCGCTTGAATACGACAAACTTATAGCCAAGAAAATTCCACGTCATGACCACCAATGTTCCTGCTAAAGCTCCTACCGTAGGCCACGCGCGAACCGAAAGCCCGAACTGCGGACTGATAAAATTCACTACCGCGGAGGCCGTTCCCACGTTTAAGAAAAAACCAATCCCGCTTACGATTAAGAATTGGGTGAATTCCTTTCCTTGCGCTATAAAATCCTGTTTCGATTTCTTTTCCCCAAATGTCCAATATTTGTTCCAGAGGTAACTGTTCCCAACCGCAATGAGGAATGAAAATCCCTTGAATATAGAAAAGCCGATTCCCGCGGTAATGCCGCTTGCCGCAATGAGAATATTCAGTATGCCAAGGTCCACTAAGGTGTTGAGTACCCCTACCAAGAGAAACTTGGCGGCTTGAAAAAGTACGGAGAACTGCTGTCCGAAGATAGCCGCTATGCGAATACCGAGAACAGCCAATGCGGGAAACAGCAAGAGAGTTGCTTCAAGATACGGAATATCGTGAATAGGGATAATATTGCCGGAATACTTTATGGTAAGCAGGAAAACTGCGGCCAGAAGTCCTGCAACAGCGCTAAAAAACAGGTCGTTTTTGTTCATGCGTTGCTATTGTACCATATCATGGAAAATTCGTCCCCTCCATGGTATGATGAGCCCAATATGGTGAAGATTTATAGCACGCTTTCGAGGAAAAAAGAAATATTGAAGCCTCTCGTCCGCCAGCCGGCGGATCGGGGTAAAAAGTTGCGACTTTTTGTATGTGGTGTTACCGTTTATGATTTTTCGCACTTAGGGCATGCTCGTACCTACATTGCTTTTGACATGATAGCAAAGTATTTGCGCCAAAAGGGTTATAATATTTTTTACTTGCAAAATGTAACAGATATAGACGACAAGATTATTCAGCGCGCAAACGAACTTGGCGAAGATCCCAAAAAGCTGGCGCGAAGATTTGAGAAAGAATATCGGGCAGATATGAAGGCTTTGGGCGTAAGCGCGGTGAATACCTATGCGAGGGCAACTGACCACATTGCGGAAATAATCAACCAAGTTCGGCGTTTGCTCAAAAAAGGGTATGCCTATGAAATTAAAGGTGATGGGATATATTTTGACATTTCCAAATTCAAAGAATATGGCAAGCTTTCCGGCCGCACCACAGGGCAGACCAAGGACGCTGTGTCTCGCATAGACGAGTCTGTCAGCAAGCGCAACAAGGGTGATTTTGCGTTGTGGAAGCTTGACGGGAGCGGGGACAGTCCCAGCACGTCGCTACGTGCTGGGACTGTCCCCGCTTGGCCGAGTCCGTGGGGAGCGGGCAGGCCCGGCTGGCATATTGAGGATACTGCTATTACCGAAAAGTTTTTTGGCCCGCAATACGACATTCACGGAGGCGCGCAGGATTTAATATTCCCCCATCATGAAGCAGAGATTACGCAGATGGAGTCTGTATCAGGCAAAAAGCCCTTCGTAAAATATTGGATGCATACGGGATTTCTTACGGTGAAGGGCGAAAAAATGTCAAAATCGCTCGGCAACTTCATTACCATTCGAGATTTTTTAGAGCATCACTCTCCTCGTCTGCTCCGCTTATTGGTAGCAAAATCTCACTATCGCTCCCCTATCGATTACTCCGAAGAAATATTGCAACAGAGCGCAAATGAGCTGCAAAAGATCGATGAATTTGTAGATAGACTGCGCGAGAAATCCAATCCGCCAGCTGGCGGATCAAAATCCAAAATAAATCCAAAATTAGCTTTCGAGAGGGCGCTGGAAGATGATTTGAATACGCCGCTGGCGATTTCAATTTTGTTTGATTTGATTCGCGAAGGGAATACGCGTATGGACGAGGGGAAACTATCGAAGGCAGAGAGGAAAGAGATCCTAGATTTTCTTAAAGAGATCGACGAATTTTTCGGTTTTATTTTCTGGGGTCGTGAGAAGCAGGCTGTCCCAGCAGAAATTAAAAAGCTCGCAGAGCAGCGGGAGGCATATCGCAGACAAGGAGACTTTCAGGAAGCGGATGCGCTTCGCGCGGCAATGCAAAAGCGCGGCTGGACTATTGAGGATAATCCCTCTGGCTGGAAACTGAAAAAGCTGGTATAGAAAAGATACTATGGCAGAAGCAGGAGATAGAAAAATAGAGGCGCTGGATAAACTTCCTCCACAAAGCATAGAATCTGAAATGTGCCTTTTGGGGAGTTTAATGCTGGATAAAGAGGCCATTGTGAAGGTGGCTGATTTGCTTGAGCCGCGCGATTTTTATAAGCCAATCCATCGGACTATTTACGAAGCCATGCTGGATTTGTTTGCCAGGAACGAACCCGTTGATTTACTTTCGGTTTCAAGCCGGTTGAAAGACAAGGAAAAAATAGAGGAAATCGGTGGCCGCAGCTACCTGACCGAAGTTATCAATACTGTGCCTACTGCCGCACATGTGGCGAGTTACGCGAAAACCGTGCAGAATAAAAGAATTCTGCGCGACTTGATCTCCACTTCCTATGAAATCGGACAAATGGGGTATAACGAGAAGGAAGATCCCAACGTGCTCGTAGATCAGGCCGAGCAAAAGATTTTTTCCATTGCCCAAAAATCGCTCGCGCACAACTTCATTCACATCAAAGAAGAATTGGAAGAAGCATTCGAACGTCTCGATAAGCTTTCCAAGCACGAGAAAGCGACGCGCGGCATCCCAACCGGTTTCGCGGACATGGATAATATGCTTTCTGGTTTTCAGCCTTCAGATCTCATTATTCTGGCGGCGCGCCCTTCTTTGGGGAAATCCGCCCTTGCTTTGGATATAGCACGACGAGTAGCGGTGCAGGAGCGCGTGCCGGTTGGTTTCTTTAGTTTGGAGATGTCAAAAGATCAGCTTATAGATCGCATGATCGCGGCTCAAGGCAACGTGGATTCGTGGCGCCTGCGTACGGGAAAACTTTCTTCCCAAGGCGACGACAACGATTTTATCCGCATTCAGGAGGCGCTGGGCGTATTGTCTGAAGCCCCGCTCTATATCGATGATACTCCTTCGCAAACCGTGCTTCGTATGCGGGCAATGGCGCGGCGTTTGCAGGCAAATCATGGTCTCGGGCTTATTATTATTGATTACCTGCAGCTGATTACGCCGTCAAACAGTTTGACGGGCATTGTGCAGCAGGTTACCGAAATTTCCCGTCAGCTGAAGGGTTTGGCGCGCGAACTTACCGTGCCGGTGCTTGCGATTTCGCAGCTTTCGCGCGCGGTGGAACAGCGTTTTCCGCCTCGGCCGCGCCTCTCTGATCTGCGAGAGTCAGGATCTTTGGAGCAGGACGCCGACGTAGTGATGTTTATCTACCGTGAAGATAAATATAAAAAGCAGGAGACTGACCAAAATACGGGAAATATCGCGGAAATTATTGTGGCAAAGCATCGGAATGGCCCTATAGGTTCTGTAAAGTTGTACTTCAACCCGAATGTCGTGAGTTTTTCCGATCTCGACAAAACACGGCAATACGAAGAAGGTGCCGAACTTGTAGTGGATTTTTAATGTACCCAAAATCCATCCAAAAACTTATTGAGATATTTTCCCGATTCCCTACCGTTGGCCCGCGTACGGCCAGCCGTTTTGTTTTTTATCTGCTCAAGCTGTCAGATGGAGAAATGAACGAGCTCATTGCAGCGCTTCAGAGTTTGAAACGAGAGATTCGACAATGTTCCTTTTGCTTCAACTCTTTTGAAGCTGAAGAAGACGAGCGAAAAACCGGGCCTGCCTCGCCGCAAGGCGGGCTTTGCGCGATTTGTAGAGATGAGACGCGCGACCAGACTCTTTTGTGCATCGTGGAAAAAGAAAGCGATTTGGAAACTCTTGAAAAAACCAAGCAGTATCGCGGCAGATATTTTATCTTGGGTGGAGTAAATGATATTCTGAAAAAAGAGGGAGTGCAGAACATTAAAGCGCAGGAGTTGAAAGAGCGTATGGCTGGTGCTATTCAAGAAATAATTCTCGCTCTGAACCCTACGACCGAGGGTGAGGCAACGGTGCTGTATCTGGAACGTTTGCTTGCGCCGTATGGCAAGAAAATAACACGCTTGGGGCGAGGGCTTCCCGTGGGCGGCGAATTAGAATACGCAGACGAAGAAACCCTCCGCTCCGCCATGGAATCCCGCCGCTAAAAATGTTCAAAGTCCGACATTAAACATATGTGGATATTTTTCACTGCCCTATTCTGGTTTTTGGTAGCCATAGTGTTTGCCGCGATTGAAATTGAGATCGAAGGTAAACATGGTTGGGCGGAAAAAACTTCCACTTGGTTTCGCACCCAAGGTATAGCAGCAAGGCTGTATGGGTTGGTGATGGGTGGCAAGCCTTTAACTGGCTATCACCTATTTATGTTTTTCTTGCCTCTTCTTATGTTCCATGCGCACTTTGTAATGGGGGTGCCGTGGTCTCCGAAAGCTGAATTAATGGTATTTGCTTTGTACTTTGTATGGATGCCAACGTGGGACTTTTTATGGTTTGTGCTAAATCCTTATTACGGTGTAAAAAAGTTCAAAAAAGAAACCGTGTGGTGGCATGCAAAGTCTCATTGGTTGTTTAACATAACACCGCTCGACTATTTCTTTGGATGGGGTTTATCGGTGGTACTTGCCGGCGTTGCTGCTTGGTTCGTTCCTGACGCTAGTTTGCTGTTTAACCATTTGTACCTCATGGTATGGTTTTTCGTATTTACCGTTTTAACTATCCCTTTGGGAGCTCCTCTCTACAAACGCTGGCATGCCAAAATGCGCCGGCGCGACGACCGCGAAACCTCTGGCATTTTCCACGCTTGACTTCCGCTTGAGAGTATGCTATTATATATGTAAGTTTGCACCTTGAAATGGGCCTTTTAGGCCAGAAAGGAAGTGGGCCTTGGCCATACTTGCTGGAATCTTTGCAGTAGTCGTGAATCGAGTCTTCTGTCTGCTTCTCCTTCGTACGGAGAAAAGGTTGGCAGAAAAGGGAGTAATTTCCCAGAGAGGAGAAATCCTCTATCTGGAGGATTACAATTTCTTCAAATGGGGGGATAACTGGTTTCTTTCTCTGATGGACTTTGCGATAGCATTCGTCCTGGTCGAGAGGTGGCCGTTGCCGGCTCTGTGGACACTTCTCCTGTGCCTTCTTGTGGGGTTGGTTTGGACGGCGATATGGCACCGGATTTGGCTTTCCTGGGGTTACACCCCTGCCTCGTTCTATCCGCATAGTGGGGTGACGTCCCCCGCAGGGAGGATTCACCTTGTATATTACGGAGCCCAATGGATTTTTGGTTTCGTAGGGCTCGCCATGATAGTCCTCATGGCGATGGGGCAACGAGCATGGTCCCCCGATGCTTTCCTGGGTTTGGGGGCCGCCGCCTGTTATTTCGTCACGTTTTTCTCTGATCTCGCGGTTGGGCGGCTCAAGCGCCGGCGCTAGAGAGAAACAAACAAAAGAGGGTTGCCGTTCGCGGTGACCCTCTCCTATTTTATTTGGATTCGATCTCTTACGCTACATTGCAAATACCGGCACAAGCGGTATACTTCAGTATGGAGATAGAAATAGGAGTTTTTTTTGGACTTCTCGCAGCGGTACTCAATCTTGTACTTTGCTCTTTTATGCTGCGTATGGAGGGTAAGATGATAAGAGATGGAAGACTTCCCCTGAAAGGCATCCTGTGCATGAGGGATCGCAATTTCTATATATATAGGAATTTCATTTGTGTAACAATTATAGACTTTGCTATTCTCTATGTTTTGGTACGGGAATGGCCGCCGTCTATATATGCGGTGCTTATCTCTGTCTTGATGGCGGGGGTATGGACTGTCATATGGCACAGTATATGGCTTAGTCCACGCCATATGCCGAATTCATTCTATCCCCGCGCTGGCGTGGTGTCGTTGCTTGGCAAGGTTCATCTTCTGTACTTTGCCGTCCAGTATTTTCTGGGTTTTCTGGGGCTTTGGATGGTTGGGTACATGATGGTTGGATTGCGTCCTTGGCTCTGGGTTGTGGTGGTGTCAGGTCTTTTTGCGGCAGGCGTATATTTCTCGACGCTGGGATGGGATTTTCTCACGTATGGGAAGTTCAAAAAACTTCCCAGCCCGCGCGATTAGGCCAGAAGCAAACAAAAGAGGGTTACCGCTTACGGTGACCCTCTTTTGTTTGTTTATTTGGATTCGATGGAGATTATTTCTACTTCCGAGTAGGGCTGGCGGTGGCCCGTTTTTACTCTTTCGCGCTTTTTGGGCTTGAATTTGAAAATAACCACCTTTTTGCCCTTCCCTTGCTTAAGAATTTTACCCTTTACCTTCGCGCCTTTTACGAGTGGCGCCCCGATTTCAATACCCTTGCCGTTTTCGGTGAGTAATACCTCGGAGAATTCAATATCACTTCCCTCCTCTGCAGGGAGTTTTTCTACTTTAATTTTCTTGCTGGGAGCAACCACATATTGCTTCCCGCCGGTTTTGATTACTGCGATTTCTGACATATGAATACCAGTATACCCGAAATCCAGATAAAGTCAATAAATATAAAGCCCCCGGAGAGAACAAGTTTCTCTCGCGAGGGCTGGTGTATCTGGCGGGAAGTTATCCCACCTTTACCCCCCCATGTCTGAAGGGTGCTGATGATTTGCTGCCAGCGTTTGCTGTCGCTGGCAGCAATGTTCTGATAGAGTTCGCGAGCGAGGACTTGGTCTTCTGCTGTCGGCCCCCCACGCTCCCTCATGTCTTTCAGGATGCCTACTGCGTTTGCAAGCATCTTCTTGAGCTGGCTTTTCGGGTGGCCCACATCCTGTTGGAAGGTGTGTTGGAATTCTGCGACGCCTACCGATCTCATCTTCCAGGCATCTCCGTAGATGTGCTGGAGTGCGTCCTCAAGTGTGGTGGGCAGTGATACGCCGTTTCCCGCTGAGAACACATCTCTGATAATGCGCTTAGCGAGCGGCGCGATTTGCGCCGACTTTCTGGAGTTGGGCTGTGATGGCGTTGCCGTGGCGATCATTGTATGCTCGAGTTCTTGGGTCGCCAACTCCATGAGCCGGATGCCTTCAACTGGGATGCCCAGTTCTCGGGCGCGGTTCACGGCCGCTCGTTGTTCGGTGAGACGCTCTATGGTGCTGCGGATGAGCGCCAGCTCTTCTGCGAGCTGGCGCTCCCTCTCTTGGAGTCGCATTAGGATATCTTCTGCTGCCATCATTTCCTCCTATTCGCCTCAAGGCGGGCGTAGATCTTGCCAAATAGGATGCCAGCTTGCCGCAGGGCATACGCTGTGTCGGTGGCCTGCGCGCAGTGCTCTGCGACCGCAAGGGCCGCGAAATGCGCAAACAGGGTTGCGAGGGTTCGGTCGTCGGCTCGACGTTCCGCTTCCCGAGTGTCTTCGAACTCCATGTTGATATCAATGATTCCGACATGGAGCCGATCCCGGTATGGCATCCCTGGATCATCCAGGGATGTAGGGTTGAGTTGGACCCGCGGCAGTCGCGGAGTTTCGGGCCTTGGCTTCCCCGTCACTACATGGAAGACGGCCCGGTATCCTTCCTGTCCCTCGATCTCGAATTGGTACTGGTGGGGAACGAGAAGGTCCATGCCCTCGGGAGCGATTGCCCGGAGGCGGTATTTCCCGGTCGCGCGCCTTCCAAAGGAGACAGCACCGCTCGTGCCAGTCTCTTTGCGTTCAAGTAGATCAGATCCTTTCCACAGCTCCACGGTCACCAGACCGATGCCGCGATTGTGTTCGTCAAACACGACCGCGGAAACAATGTCTGATATCGCTGGGTGTGTGGGATGAGGATCTACGTGCCGGCGCCGTCTACGGGGCAGACCGATAGCGGCATCCCGGAGTGCCTCCACCTGTTGGATGGCGTCGGGGATAACTTCACTTACCTGCGCAGCCACGTTCGTGCTGCGCTTTTGTCGTTCCACGTCTTCAAGGGCCGAAGCGATCTCACGAATCTGCGGCTCAAGTGCCTGCACGGACTTGCGCCATTGGTTCCGGGTAGGTCCCTCCAGCGGCGTCGTTTTGTCAGTGCTCATCACTTCGGCGGTGCCGGGGAATTCGACGAACCCAGACAGTTTGCCTGAGGTCCACGGATCTCGCTGAAACTCAGACAGATCGGTGAGAGGGCGGACGTCCGTATTCATCCAGCGGAACATCACCCGTTCTCCCTTACCCCCGCGGTTGTAGTAGAGTTGGATGTGGAATCCACTCTTTCCGCCAGGAAGGGAGCGTTCTTCTTGCAGGATGCAGGGACCGCGGTACTGGACGGGTTCCACAATGATTTCCTTGCCGCCGCTTCGCTGTCCTTCTTCGGTAATGCGATCCACGATGACGATACGCACGCCTCGCGCCCGCACGTGTTCGCTGAACCGTATACGGAACTGTTCCGCAAGGTAGGAGGGGCGAAGCAATGACTCGAGTTCTGGCTTCAGGCGTGTTATCACTACCTTTGTGCCGGACTCAAGTGCTCGTCCAGAGGGATCTGTGAGTTCCCTTCCCGTTTCTCGGATCTCAAACCCGAGATCGTGCTTCCTCACTTGTTCGTTGGTGGGGAGTTTCAAAGAGAACTCCGGGATAGGTTTGGGGGGTTCACTCCAAAACAGTGCAGCAAGCCCCTCGTTTGCCCGGCTGATGCACGTGGCTTCGTTGGCGATCTGTCGGAATCCCTGGAACCCGATGCCGCGCTCTCCCTTTATGATATTGTTTGGATCACGGGGCCGGCGCGCTTTGCCAGAAAAACCGACGTTCCTGCCGAGCCACTCAAGGGAGTTGAGCGAGGCATTACTCAAAAGGATTCGAACATCTTCATATCCCGGCGAGACGCCCCTCTGAATGTCTTGCAAGAACATCTCGAGGAGTTTCCGTTCGTCCTCGAGCATCTCTGGTACCATGCCGTGGCCGTTATCTATGATCTGGACTGTGTCCTTAGCTAGGACCAGCCAGACCCGTTTGGCGTCGGCATCAATGGCGTTCTCGACGAATTCGCCGAGGATCTGCCATATCGAGCCGAGCATTCCGCTGAACAGCTGGATTGCCCGCTCCGGGATGACATGTACCGTGCCTCGGAAGGTAGTCATAGCTGGAACCTCCTCATTGTTTCGAGTTTCCTTTCGCGTTCCTGTGGGGCGAGTGTCATGGCTTCCAGAAGAGGGGCCAATTCGCCCAACGCCATGCCGTACTCCTCTACGAAGGCATCGCGTTCCTCTGGTGTGCTTTCAGCAAGTCGCCGGAGCGTGTTCGTGAGTTTCTGGGTCAACGCCTTGGGGTTGTGGCTATGCCGCCCTTCGCGAGGAAGTTGTTGGTTTGCAGCTGTTGCAATCGTCTCCAACTTGTCTTGAATAAGGCGGGCGACACGGGTGGCGATTGCGTCTGCTATCGCTTCCATTGCTTGGTCGAACGCCGAGCCACTCGCGTTTACTGTGACATCAGTCCGCCCCTCTTTTGCAGTAGTGGCGGAACTTGGAGGCGTCGGAATCTCTTGCTGTGACTTTTTACGCAGCCACTTTGCAAAGTCCTCTTCGGTCCACGCTCGGGCCAAGCTTCCGTATTGCTTTGTCCTGGGCTTGAACACTACTCTCGAAGGAAGGGTTCGAGGATCAGCTTCCCGAAGCCCCGTCTTCAAGTAAAGGAGAGCATACGCCTCTACATTGCCGACGATGGCTGCTCCAGACGAGATGTGTACCCATTCCTGCTCGATGCCAAGCTCCTTGGAAAGAGTGTTCTTGGGTACATATCGGTTCGCCAAGCACCAATCACTGAGTGCTTGAGCGAGACGAACTGCCCACTCTGACTTTTCTGCTGGCATTGTCCTCTCCTTATTAAATTCGGTTTTCAAGGTGCATAAGGTTATTTGGTGCTATTCCATCCGGCGATACTTCGCTTTCAGGATGAAAAAACTATAGCACAAGTGTTAAAATGTGTCAATAAAAAAGGGGTACATTCTACTCCCAATCGCAACACCCATAGCTTCTAAAGGGGTAAGGTATCCGAGGCGTTTCCTCGGCCTCGTGTTGAGCTCCTTCTCGACAAAGGAGATTTCCTCATCTGGTATTGTAGTAAAGTCTGTCTTCTTGGGAAAGTAGTCTCGTATTAAGCCGTTGGTGTTTTCGTTGGTGCCCCGTTCCCAGGAATGATAGGGATTGG
>MHTS01000007.1 GCA_001824915.1 Candidatus Wildermuthbacteria bacterium RIFCSPHIGHO2_01_FULL_48_27b
TTTACCCGAATGCCGTCGACATTATTCGCGCGATAGAAAAGAAGCTTAAGCTGAAGCCGACTAATCTGAAAGGAGAAGAATTTTATAGTTGGGAGAATAGGTTTAGAGGACCATTCTGAAATGATTATCAGTAAAACACCATTTCGCATATCTTTTTTTGGTGGAGGGACCGACTATCCTGCGTGGTTTAAGGAATACGGAGGGCAAGTTTTATCTACCACCATAGATAAGTACTGCTATTTGAGCGTGCGGCATTTCCCCCCCTTCTTTCCGTATAAGCATCGAATTGTATATTCCAAGACTGAAGAGGTAAACGAGATAGGAGAGATTTTGCATCCTGCGGTGAAGGCAGCTTTGCAATTCTTCAAGGTTGAAAAGGGATTGTCTATCCACCACGACGGAGACTTGCCTGCGCGTACGGGCTTGGGATCAAGTTCTTCTTTCACGGTAGGATTGCTTCATGCCCTGCATGCCCTGCAAAACCAGGAAATTTCCAAAGAAGAGCTGGCAAAAGAGGTAGTGCACATGGAGCAGGATATTTTGAAAGAGAGTGTAGGTTCTCAAGATCAAGTTGCGGTAACGTATGGGGGATTTAATAAAATAACATTTTCTCAAAACGGGGAGTTTCGCGTAGAGTCCGTGCAAGTGAGCAATGAGCAAGTGAAAGAATTGGAAAGCTCCCTGCGTCTCTACTTTACGGGATTTTCCAGAACCGCTTCTGAAATAGCAAAAACCCAGATTGAGAATACGAAAAACAGAGTTCAGGAATTAACTCAGATGCATCAGATGGTGGATGAAGGTATACGCATACTGAAAGAAGATAAGGGTTTGGAAGAATTCGGAAGATTGCTCAACGAAACATGGCAGATTAAGAAAGGATTGAGCGACAAGATAACGACCCCAGAAATTGACGCAATGTACGAGAAAGCAAAGAAGGCAGGAGCTTTCGGAGGAAAACTCTTGGGCGCGGGAGGCGGCGGATTCCTGTTATTGCTCATTCCTCAAGACAAACAGGAGAGTGTGCGGCAGGCGCTGCAAGATTTTTTGGAAGTGAGTTTTCATTTTGAAAACAATGGAAGCCAAATCATTTATAAAAATCATAAAGCATAAGATATGGAGAAGAGAGAAATAAAATTTGGTGACTTAGTTATCAGCGAGAAGTCAAAAGAATTAATCAAAAAGGCGCTCGACGAAAACTGGGTGTCAGGCGGACATTTGGTCACGGAATTAGAAGAAGCATGGGGAAAGATTTTTGGGTACAAACATAATGTAGCCGTAACAAATGGGGCTGACGCAGATACAGCGGCTTGTCTTGCTTTATATGATATGGGCGCAGAAAGGGGGGACGAAATTATTACTTCTGCATTAGCTTTTGCTAGCGTTGGAAGCTCCATACTGGCTGCGGGCTTTACCCCAGTTTTTGTTGATATTGAACGGGAAACACTCAATATAGACCCCAAGAAAATAGAAGAGAAAATAAGCTCAAGAACGGTAGCCATTATGGTCGTGCACACGATGGGGAAACCCTGCGATATGGATGCTATACAGAACATTGCCAAGAGGCATGATCTCCGCATTATTGAGGATTGCTGTGAGGCCCACGGAGCACAATATAAAAAGAAGTTCGTGGGGCAATTTGGGGAGGTGGCCGCCTTCAGTTTTTACGTCGCCCACGTTCTGGCAGGTGGAGATGGTGGTATGTGTTCCACCAACAATCCCAAAATGGAGGAGGTGTTGCGTTCTCTGAAAGATCATGGGAGAAAACCCGGTTCTTTATACTTTGATCATGTAAGAAGCGGCTCTAATTTCAGAATGAACATTCTTCCGGCAGCCGTTATGTTGGGTGAGATAAAGAACTTCTGGAACGTATTTAAAAAGAGGAAAGAAAACCTCAATTATCTTCTGGAGAAAACAGAAGATCTAAAGGATGTTGCGTTTTTCAACACAGAAGAATCGTATGAAGTAACTTCTCCTCATGCATTCAGCGTTACCCTGAAAGATCCAAGATATAATTACAAGAAATTGTACGATTTTCTTCAAGATAATCTTGTTCAGTGTAAAAGGAATTTTGGAAGCATGCCTACTCAGCATAAAGCATTTGCGTTTCTGGGACACAAAGTGGGTGAATTCCCGGAAGCAGAATACGTGGGCTCAAACGGCCTTCACATAGGAGTCCATCATCATCTTGGGAAACAGGACTTGGATTATGTTTCAGACCTTTTGCATGCGTATTTTAAGAGATCCATATGATTACGTTTTCCAAAACAAATCTTGAGGGAGTACTGCAGGTAGTCCCTGATATCTTCACGGATTTCCGAGGGCAGTTTGTCGAAACGTATGACGAGAAACTGTATAAGGAAAACGGTATTGACGTGACGTTTGTGCAGGATGATATTTCTTACTCAAAGAAAGATGTCCTGCGGGGCATTCACGGCGACAACGAAACGGCAAAGCTCGTATCGTGCTTGTACGGCGAAGTGTATTTTGTAGTCGTGAATTGCGACGAAGAGGCAAAAAATTTTGGCAAGTGGCAGTCTTTTATCTTGTCGGATGAAAATAGGATACAGATATTTGTTCCTGCGAAACACGGGAATGCCTATTTGGTTCTAAGCCCCGACGGTTTATTCAGCTACAAGCAATCAACGTATTTCACGCACGGGAAGCAATTCAGTTACCGGTGGGACGATCCAAGATTCAACATTCCATGGCCGATACAAAATCCTATTTTGTCAGAACGAGATAAGGCAGGGCATTATGTCTGAAGATATAAAATTATTTTTCTATCGAAGCGCACGAATACTCGTTCACTTTGTGCGGGCGCAAAAAAAGAGGATATATAGAAAAATTGTGTGCCCTTTTTTGGCTGCACTGCCTGTCATTGCTCCTTTTTTGCGAGCCCAAATGACAGAGCGCTGGTTTCACGACAAAGCAGTGCGGTTTATGTCCAAGAACGTATTCACTAGCGAAAAACAGCAGAAGGAATTCTTTTCTTCATTGGCGACAGAAGACCTTTTAAGCGCCCAGAGCGTGTTTTCTGCGCTGGGGAAGATTCAAAAGGAAAAGATAAGGAATATTCTGGATCCTCGCAAAAAAACGGTTGCCCTGTTTTTTGCCTCCGGCGCATATCGCGAGAATACCGGCACGATCGCTGAACGGTTACGCGCCAAGGGATACAACGTGCTTATTCTTATAGGAGAGATTTGCAACGATCAGCATGAAAGGCGAGAGCATGTCTATTACGGCGGAAACGATATCATCAATGGAATGGATTTTATTGATGTGCTCCTTGAGATATCGGGTACGGCAGAGAAGCTTACGCGCGCCAAGAGGGTGTATTTTCCTCATGATATTTATGATTCCCCCCTGGGGAATGTAATCAACAGGGAGGGTCTTGCAAAGCATATGGCTGAATGTGACTACCTTTTCCTTCCCTCCCGCATTGTGCTTGATAGATGCGGGAATATGATTCTGAATGCGAGGCGTAAATTTCCCGAGTTCTCAAGGAAGAACGTATGTTTAATCCCAGGTGGGTATATAAAATTAGATAAAAACTTAGAGTATTTCGAACAATATAATCAAGATACAAAAACGATTATTTATGCTCCTACCGTGAGCAAAGAGCGTATGGGAGGTATGGGGAGTGTCACTTCGCTTGCCTACGGGGATCAAATCATTAAAGCTCTTCTCGATAATTTCCCGGATTACAAGATTGTATTTCGGCCTCATCCCCATGATCTTCACACCGCGCTCGTGAAAACCATTCGCGAACAGTATGACGACAATCCTCGCTTTATCTTCGACAACAATCAAAGCAGCTATATGAAACATTATGCGGCATCCGCCTTACTGATAACCGATATGTCCGGCACCGCCTATACCTATGCCTTTACCACTTTACAGCCCGTACTCTTTTTTTCACATGACGAAAAAGAGACCAAAAGGCGATTTGGAGAATTTAAATATTTCGAAGATCGAGAAAAAATTGGGCGCGTTGCACAAACTATAGGCGAAATGGTGCACTACGCCAAGTCCTTGCTTGCCGCGCAAGATGAATGGACTGCGAAGATCGAGCAACATCGCAACTCTCTCATCTACAACATTGGGAAAGCAGAAGATTATTTTATCGATAATTTCGAATACATTGCAGAAGCTAAAAAGCATCCAGACTGGGTATATATCTGAAAACACATGGTCATCTGGTTTATCGGCATTTCAGGCGCGGGGAAAACAACACTCGGCAAGAGATTGCAGCAGCATTTTGACGCTGCGCACAAAAAATCTTTTTTGATCGACGGAAATGCGGCGCGCGCATTTTTTAACAACGACCTCGGATATTCAAAAGAAGACAGAATCGCAAATGTGAAAAGAATAACGTTTGCGGCGCATGTGCTGAGTCAGAGTGATGTTGTTACAATTGTGTGCTGTATTTCTCCGTTTGAATCTCTTCGAGCACTCGCACGGAAGAACATACGAGACTACAACGAAATTTACTTGGAGAGGAGCGTGGCTGAAGCTAAAAAGGATGATGTGCAACAGATGTATCAAAACAATCTGGGAAAGACAGAAATTGTAGGAATTGATTTAGAGTTTGAAGCACCCAAGCAAAGTGATTTGGTTATACGAACAGACGAGGAGACCGAGGACGAGTCATTTGAGAAGGTGCTTGCGTATTTGCAAAAAAAGTATCCAGAACAGATTCCATGATTCAAGAACTTGTACGTATAGCGGAGGAAGCCGGGAAAGAGGTTATGGACATCTACCAGCATACCAATTTTTCTATACAGGAAAAGAATGACAAAGAAAAATCTCCTCTTACTGATGCTGATCTAAAATCAAACGAGATAATCGTGCAGGGACTTACACGTATTTCTGACTATCCGATTATTACAGAAGAATCGAGCGCCGCTCCATACGAGGAACGAAAGGATTGGGAAAAATTCTGGCTTGTTGATCCGCTCGATGGCACAAAGAATTTTATCGCGAAAGACGGAGAATTTACGATTAACATTGCCCTTGTAGAAAAGACGAAACCTGTGCTGGGTATCGTGTATGCCCCAGCCGTACAATTAATGTATTGGGCAGAAAGCGGAAAAGGAGCGTTCAAAAACGGCAGGCGCATACGGAATGATTCCAAGCGGACAGAGCTTATCGGTGCTGAAAGCCGTTTTCATTCTACGCCAGAGGATAGGGCATTTTTCCAAAAATATAACATCAAGGTTGTAAAAACATATGGAGCTGCTTTAAAGATTTGCAAATTAGCAGAGGGAGAAATTGATGTGTATCCGCGGTTTAACGGTACGAAAGAATGGGACACGGCGGCCGCCCATTGTATAGCGAACGAGGCAGGATGTAAGCTCATCGATATAAAGACAGGGCAGGAACTTTTATACAATAAAGAGGATCTGGAAAATAATTATTTTATAGCCTCGCGTGTGGATTTAAACTTTAGCGCTTCAAGAAACACATGAAAGCAGTTATATTGGCTGGCGGCAAAGGAACGCGTTTAGCCCCTGTTGTCGGCCCAAATACGCCCAAGGCCTTGGCAATCATTGGAGGTGCTCCTATTATCGAGCATCAGTTGAGGTTTTTGCAAGAAAACGGCGTGAGAGAAGTATGGGTGCTTTTGGGGCATTTGGGAAGCGCAGTGCAAAGATTTTTGGAACAGAAAGAATGGGGAGTAGTTTTACATTATAAGCAAGAAAAACAGCCGAGGGGAACGGCAGGCGCCTTGAGGCAGTTGCAGAATGAAATTCAAGAAGATTTTTTGGTATTGGCAGGGGATGTTATGGTCAACTTTGATGCGCAGAGGTTTTTGCGGTGGCATAAAGAAAAAGGGGGGATACTGTCTGTTGTGGTCCATCCGAATGATCACCCGCTTGATTCAGACTTGGTGGAAGTGGATGAGCAGGGGAAAGTTTTGTCTCTTTTGCAGAGGCCGCATCCAGACGATTTGATATTCCGTAATTTGAGCATAGCAGCTGTGTATGTGTGTTCGCCAAAAATTTTTGCATATATACCAGACGCGGAAAAAACTGATATGGAGCGGGATATTCTGCCTCAACTTTTACAAGCACGAGAGAGCATGTATGCTTATACTACCCCAGAATATATCAAAGATATGGGCACGCCAGAGAGGTTGGAACAAGTGCGGAGAGATTACGCTTCAGGGAAAATAGTAAGGTTAAACCTTACTAATGAACGCAGGGCGATTTTTCTTGACCGTGATGGAGTGCTCAATGAAGAAGTCGATCAGCTTTCGAAGATTGAAGATTTCAAGATGTATGATTTTGCCGCAGAAGCAGTGAAGAAAATAAACGATACCGATTTTATGGCTATCATTGTTTCCAACCAACCTATGGTTGCCAAAGGATTTATGTCGGAGAAGGATGCGCAAGAAATACAGAAAAAACTGGAAACAGAGTTAGGTAAGAAAGGTGCCAAGATAGACGCTGCGTATTATTGTTTTCATCATCCAGAAAAAGGTTTCGAGGGGGAACGAAAAGAGTTGAAAATTGAGTGCGAGTGCCGAAAGCCAAAACCAGGACTGCTTCTACGAGCACAGAAGGATTTCAATTTGAACCTGCATGAGTCGTATATGGTCGGAGATCAGACAGCGGATATCTTAGCCGGCAAGAACGCGGGGTGCAAAACAGTGTTGGTGCAAACAGGGTATGCGGGAGAAGACGCAAAGTACGAAGCAAAACCGGATTTCACGGCAGCAAATGTGCTTGCGGCAGTGGAAACAGCAACGTCTTTATCAAGATAACTATGCAGTACGTCAACGAAATAAAAACATTTTTCTTTCAAAATACATCTGCCAAGCAGACGATTTTCAAGAATACGTTTTGGTTGTCTGTGAGCACGGTAGTGAATAAATTACTGGCGCTGGCTTTGGTTATTTATGCCGCGCGCGTTTTGGGAGCCGAGGAATACGGCCAGTTTACGTTTGCCTTAGCTTTTGTTTCTCTGCTGATGATCTTTGCCACGTTTGGGTTGCAACCTATTGTTACGCGGGAATTTGCCCGTGAAGAAGAAAAAAAAGAGGAATTCTACTCTATTCTTTCTTTGAAATTGGTGTTGGCTTTTTGCACTTTTCTCTTGATACTCGCAACTTCGTTCTTTGTTGCTCAAGCGCATGAGATACGAATTGTGATTCTGGCATTGGGCCTTTTTTTCCTCCTAAATGGCTTTATCGGCATTTGCTATTCTTTCTTCCACGCGCGTCAAAAAATGGAATACGAAGCTTGGTTTGAAACATTGCAAACTATTCTTATTATTGCATTGGGATTATTTGTTCTGTTTCGTTTTCCGTCTCCGGCGAATTTAAGCTATGCCTATGTTGCCGCAGGCTTCGTCTCGTTAGTTGCCATGTTTGCATTTTTTCACTTCAAGATCTTCCCCTTGAAATTGCAGTGGGATTTTCTTGTCTGGAAAAAATTCCTAAAGATGGCATGGCCCCTGGCCCTCATAGGGTTGTTTGGTGTGATATACAGCTATACCGACTCCGTGATGCTTGGTGCTTGGAATATGCTCGAGGAAACCGGATGGTATAACGCTGCGTATAAAATTGTCACGGCAAGCTTAGTGCCTATGGGGTTTGTAGGAGCTGCTTTTTACCCTGCACTAAGCAAGTTTTCGAAAGAATCAGCAATGCAGCTCCAAAGGGCATGGAATCATGAATTGGAAATTATGATTGTTCTTGCCTTACCTTTGGTGGCTGGGGGAATGGTTTTGGCTTCAAATATTATTTATTCCTTCTATTCGGTGGCTTTCGCTCCTTCCATACTTGCCCTTCAGATTTTGATCCTTACGGCCGGATTTGTTTTCCTGTATCGGCCTTTCTACGATGTGTTGATTGTTTTAAACCAACAAACAAAAACCTTTTGGATTACGGTGGCTGGAGCCCTGCTCAATGTTGCTTTAAATCTAATTCTTATTCCAAAGTATAGCCTCTATGGCGCGGCCGTGGCTACGGTAGCTACCCACTTTTTGGTTTTACTGGCTATGCTGTTCTTCGTTAAAAGATTCACCTCTATGCAACTTCCCTTGTTGAGGATACTTTTGGCTTTCTGCATTTCCTCTGCCTCCGTTTCTGTAATGTATGTTGGCATACGCTATCTCCTCGCTTATAATGTGAACCTATTTCTTTTGGTGCCTGCGGGAGCAACTCTATACTTTTTGGTTTTCCTTTTCCTTCGAAAATATGTTGCGTTGAGATTTTTCAAACAAGCATATGCCTAAAAGCAAAAACATAATCGCGCTAATTCCTGCGAGAGGAGGGTCAAAGTCCATACCCAAGAAAAACATTGTTGATTTGGGCGGTTTCCCTTTGATTGCATATTCTATTGCGGCGGCAAAACTTTCAAAACATATCGCAAGAGTAATTGTTAGCACCGATTCAGAAGAGATAGCGGAAGTTGCCAAGCGTTATGGCGCCGAAGTGCCTTTCATGAGGCCGGCAGAATTCGCCACCGATACAGCCGGAGATTTGGATGTCGTGAAACACGCTATCGCATGGCTGAAAGAAAACGAAGAAGGCGAGCCAGAGTACATAGTATTCTTAAGGCCTACCACTCCTTTGCGAGATCCGTCTTTGATTGATGAAGCAATCGAGAAAATTCTTGCACATAGCGAAGCTACTTCCCTGCGGTCCGGCCACGAGATACGGGAATCGCCGTATAAGCTCTTTGGAAAGAAGGGTGATTATTTTGTGGGTCTTTTTCCGCAAGACCCTCGGCCCGAGTATTATAACCTTCCTCGCCAGGCATTTCCGCCAGTGTACCAGCCAGATGGATATGTAGATATATGGAAATCCCAAACGATCAGAGAAACAGGATTGCTTCATGGATCTGAAATATTGGCTTTCCCAGTGCCCGATGTAGGGGAGTTGGATAAGCCGCAGGACTTGGAATTTATTCGGTTTCAGTTAGAAAAAGGTCATTGCGAAATTGTCGATTACCTAAAAAATAACTTCGATTCTTAATTTATGTCTTCTTCTACAATATCTTGGAACAATCCAAAAGAAGTTCCGCAGGTTTCAACCAAATACAGGAACATACAAACAAAAATTCCGGTACCCGAATCTATTCCGCTTTTCGAGGAACTAGAGAAACAGGAGGCGCGATCTATGCACGGGCAGTTGCCGGTTGTGTGGGATCGGGCGGAGGATTTCCAGGTGTTCGACAAATACGGCAATTGCTGGATTGATTTTACGTCCACGATTTTTCTTGCTAATTCCGGGCATTCCAATCCCAGAATCATCGCCGCTATTAAGGAGGCCGCAGATAAAAAACTACTGCATACCTATACCTTTGCGAATGAGTATCGGATTGAGTTTCTGAAAAAATTAATTGGGATGACTCCTCCTTACCTGGAAAAAGCGTTTTTGCTTTCAGCCGGCACGGAGGCCACAGAATGCGCTCTTAAGCTTATGCGGATGTATGGCCAATCCATAAAACCCTCTAAAATTAAAATTATTTCTTTTCGAGGAGATATGCATGGACGGACCATGGGGGCAGAGATGCTCAAGGGGGATCCCAAATCGTCCGCATGGATCGGCTATAAAGATCCGAACATTCATCATTTGACTTTCTCTTATCCTTGGGATGAAAGAGAGTTTAAGAAAGATATGGAGGAGCTTCAAGGGAAAGATGGTTTTGATGCGGATGATATTTGCGGATTTATAATAGAACCCTATCAGGGGTGGGCAGGAAAGCTATTTGAAAAAGAATACATACAAGCTCTTGCTGCTTTTGCGCGAGAACACGGCAGTTTGGTTGCATTCGACGAAATTCAGGCAGGATTTGGCAGAACGGGGAAGCTTTTCTGCTACGAGCATTATGAAGTGGAACCTGATTTGGTATGCGTGGGGAAAGCGTTGAGCGCCTCCTTGCCGCTTTCTGGGGTCCTGGGCAGAAAGGAGATAATGGATTTGCCTGCCGCAGGTTCAATGAGCAGTACTCATTCTGCCAATCCCATTTGTTGCGCCGCCGCTCTAGCGAATTTAGAAGAAATAGAGGGGAAAAACCTTGTCAAGGAATCTGAAAGAAAAGGAGTAATACTTCATTTTCGCTTGCAGAAACTTCAAGAAAAGTTCCCGGAGTATATTTCTTATGTATTCGGTAAGGGGTTGCTGGCGGCCCTTATCATTACTAATCCCGAAACCCGTCAAGCAGACGGAGCACGCGCGAGCAGAATATGCGAGCGGGCGATGCAGAAAGGTTTATTGCTCGTTCATACGGGTAGAGAGTCTATTAAGATGGGCCCTCCATTAACGATACTTGATGAGGCTTTGCTGGAGGGAGTCGCAGTATTGGGCGAATGTTTCGAAGAAATTAAGAAAGAAGATCAAAAAGCACCATGAAAACAGTGCGACATTTTGGCATCGTGGTAAGCAACCTCGAAAAATCTCTCCACTTTTACGAGGACCTTTTAGGCTTGAGTGCAAAGAGGGATATGGTAGAGGAAGGAGAATTCATCGATGCGATTTTAGGGTTGAAGAATGTGAAGGTAAGAACAGTGAAGATGAAGGCCGAAAACGGTGATACGCTGGTGGAACTTTTGGAATATGCGTCCCATCAAGGGAAGAAAAGAGAGAATTATGAAATCTTTGATTTGGGAGCTTCGCATGTTGCCTTTACGGTAGAAAATGTCGAGAAAGAATATAGAAAATTGCAGGAGCAAGGTGTGGTATTTACCTGTGAACCTCAGGTTTCTCCAGATGGCAAAGCAAAAGTTACGTTTTGCTATGATCCCGACGGTGTTCCCATAGAATTAGTTCAAGAATTAACGGTATAACTGTATGCCCAATTATCTCGACGTCGTATACAACAAAGAAAAAAGGCCTTATACCGATTATCCTTCGCAGCTGTGTTCCCATTTGGCGGAAGAGTTCGGCATGAAAAAAGGACAGAGGCTGCTGGATATAGGGTGTGGAAGAGGAGATTTTACAAAAGGATTTAAAGACCTGGGCTTGGAAGTAGCGGGGATAGATCGGGAAAGAGGAGATTCTGACATGTTCAAAGAAATTGATGTACGAATTAGCAACGATTTGGAACACGATCGTTTTCCATTTGACGATAATAGTTTTGACGTGGTGTTTTCAAAGTCGGTCATAGAGCATATCCAAAACCCCGACACGTTTATGAAAGAGCAGATGCGCGTGTTAAAACCTGGAGGAAGGGTGGTGGCAATGGTACCCGACTGGCAGAGTCAAATATTTATATTTTATGACGACCCTACGCATCTGCATCCCTATACAGCGAGCGGATTAAAAGATTTGCTGGCTATGCACGGATTTGCCAATGCGGAAGCCGAATTATTTTACCAATTGCCTGTTTTGTGGAAATATCCTGCATTAAAAATAATTTCTCGCAGTTTGCAGTTGCTTGGGCCGGTAAAGAAAATAGAAAAGAACAAATTTATACGATGGTCGAGGGAACTTATGATTTTAGCAAGCGCAATAAAATAATTATATGATTAACATTCATCCCATCGGAATTATGCAAGGCAGGCTGGTTCTACCCAAAGGCAGGGGAATTCAGTTTTTCCCGTTTGAGGAATGGCAAGAAGAGTCCCAGATAGCTTCGAACATTGGCATCGATGAAATTGATTTCATTTTTGATTTAGAAAGGTTTCAAGAAAATCCTTTGTGGAGTGAACAGGGGATTGCCAAAATTCAGCAAACGATTGCGGAATCTGGCGTAAAGGTGCGTCATATATGCGCCGATTTCTTTATGCGCAGGCCGTTTTTCCGGGTTTCAGAACAAGAGCGCAAAGAGAATGTAGAAATTCTTCAAAAACTATTAGAAGCGGCAAAGCAGATTGGTGCAATAAATATTGAAGTGCCGCTCGTTGATAATTCCTCGATAAAAACAGAAGAGGAAAAAGAAACATTGATCCAATGTCTCAAAGAGTGCTTGCCAAAAGCGAAAGATTTTGGAATCACCATAAGCCTGGAAGCTGATCTTGCCCCGAAAGATCTTTTGGATTTGGTTGAGAGGTTTGCCGACCCTTTTTTGAAAATTACGTACGATAGCGGCAATAGTTCTTCTTTGGGATACGACAGCTACGAGGAAATAAGCGCATACGGGAACCATCTTGCCAACGTTCATATAAAAGATCGTGTATTTGGAGGGACTACGGTTCCATTGGGCACTGGCGACACGAATTTCGAAAAGCTATTTCGGGGGTTGAAAGAGCAAGGATATCAAGGCAGTTTTACCCTACAGGCAGCACGCCAAGAGGAAGGAAAAGAAACAGAAACCATTCTTTCATACGTCGAATTTCTTAAAAAGTATATAAGCAGCTAACGAAAATCATATGGCCCAAGCAAAAACAGCTCAAGAGAAATTTTCTTTAGAAGGAAAGGTCTGTATTATTACCGGAGCAGAAGGCTTTTTGGGTAAGCATTATATGGAAGCAATCAAGCAGGCAGGAGGGATTCCCGTGGGTCTTGATAGCGCAGGCGAGCCGGATTTTCAAGTTGATATTACCTCGGAGCAAGCCGTGAAAGAAGCAATAGAAAAGATTTTGGAGAAACACGGCAGGATTGACGTGCTCGTCAACAACGCGGCAATGAATCCTGCGGTCGGGGACGCAAACTCGGCAAAAATGTTTGCTCCAATCGATGATTATCCCGTGGAGTTTTGGACAAAAGAATTAGAGGTGAACTTAACGGGTATGTTTATTTGTTCCAAGGCGGTAATACCCGTAATGAAAAAACAGGCCGCAGGGGGCGTAATAGTAAACGTGGCTTCGGAAGTTTCAGAGATCGCGCATGACCATCGCGTGTACAATACGCCGGGCAAGTACAAGTCGCCCGCGTACGTTACTTCAAAAACCGGTGTAGTAGGGTTGACCCGAGCTTTGGCAGCTCAGCTTGGGCAGTACAATATTCGGGTAAACGCTTTTTCGCCGGGCGGCGTGGAGAACCCAGCCATGCCAAAAGATTTCGTGGAACGGTTTGGCGCAGCTAACATGTTTTCGCGGATGGCTCAGCCAGATGAATATAATGCGGCAATTGTATTTCTCTGCTCTGACGCTTCTTCTTTTATGACTGGGCATAATTTGGTTATCGACGGCGGGAAAAGCGCTTGGTAAAAGAGTCGAAATAGCAAATGTTCAATGTCGGACATTAAACACATTAAACATAGAAAACGTATGGAAAGAAAAAAAGTAACAATCAGGGGAAAAACGATAGGGGATGGAGAGCCGACTTTTTTCATCGCGGAAATTGGCATTAACCACAACGGTAGCTTAGATACGGCAAAAAAGCTTATTGACGTCGCTGTAGACGCGGGGTGCGATGCGGTAAAGTTCCAAAAGCGGACCATAGAAGTCGTGTACACGCCAGAGGAGTTAGCGCGGCCTAGGGAAAGCGTGTTTGGGAATACGAATGGAGATTTAAAGCTAGGTCTTGAGTTTGAGCAGAAGGAATATGAGGAAATCGACCGGTATTGCAAAGAAAAAGGCATTATGTGGTTCGCTTCACCCTGGGACGAAGGGAGCGTGGATTTCCTTGCGAAATTCGATGTTCCATGCTATAAAATAGCATCACCTTCCCTTACAGATGACAATCTTCTGAAGCATGTCCGTTCCAAGGGGAAGCCGGCTATCTTATCTACGGGGATGAGTACGGTAGAGCAAATTCGCCATGCCGTAGAGGTTTTGGGAGAAGATGATCTGGTGCTTCTCCATTGCACTTCCACGTACCCCGGGGCAGACGAGGAGTTGAATTTAAGCGTGATTCCGTGGTTAAAAGAGCAGTTTTCCTGCCCTATCGGATACAGCGGTCATGAAGTTGGGGTATACTCCTCACTGGTAGCCGTAGTTCTGGGAGCTTGCGTTGTGGAACGGCACATTACGGTAGACCGGGCAATGTGGGGTTCAGATCAGGCAGCTTCCCTGGAGCCAACCGGTTTGAATTTATTAGTTAGAGATATACGAAGTATTCCTGTGTGGCTGGGCGATGGCAAAAAAAGAGTTTTTGAAAGCGAGCTTCCCATTTTGCAGAAACTCCGGAGGGTAAAATAAATTTATGATGAAGGAAATCATCAAAAGCCACATAGAGGCCCATATTGATACGGTACGCAAGTTTGTAAATGAGATGCCCGACATTGAAGGCGTGGCTGTGCTTTGCGTGGAAGCTTTGCGATCGGGGAACAAGGTTTTGGTAGCGGGCAATGGCGGCTCCGTGGCAGATGCCCATCATTTCGCGGCAGAACTTGTGGGAAGATTCAGAAAGGAACGAAGAGCTTTGCCAGTTCTCGCGCTCGACATAAATCCTTCGGCGGTAACGGCTATTTCAAATGACTATGCGTTTCGCCAGGTGTTCGCGCGACAGGTAGAGGCATTGGCAAAACCCGGCGATGTTTTCTTTGGGATAAGCACTTCTGGCAATTCAGAGAATGTGTTGGAGGCAATAAAGGCCGCAAGGCAGGCTGGCTGCAAGGTAGTAGGCTTAACAGGGAGGTCGGGAGGAAGTATGAAGGAGATGTGCGATTTTCTCATTAACATTCCTGCAGAAGATACCCCGCGCATTCAAGAGATGCACGCGCTTGTCATTCATACGTTATCTGATTTGATTGAGAGCACATTGTTTACACCATGAACAACAGCGATTTTCTCAAAAAACAATACCGAACGAGCGATAACTTAAACGCAAGGGCTCAGCTTCATGAAAAGTTTAGCACCAGTAAATATCGGTGGCAGATATGGGTATTCGATCAGATACAATCAGACAAAAAACTTTCGGTTCTGGAATTAGGTTGCGGAACCGGCGAGCTATGGTTGCAAAATAAATCTCGAATCAATGGTAAATGGAATATTACCTTATCAGACTTTTCACGAGGAATGGTGGAAAAGGCGCAACAGAAATTGGCGGGCATCAAGAATATAGAGTATAAAGTTTTTGGTGTTGAAAGCATACCGTTCCCGTCGAATTTTTTTGATATGGTTATTGCAAATCACGTACTCTTCCACGCGCAAAACGTAGAGCAGGCTATTGGAGAGATTGCTCGTATTTTGAAAGATGACGGCGTCTTTTATGCGGCTACGAACGGTGAAGCACACACGAAAGAAATCTTCGATATCATTTTTCAGACCACGGGACAAAATCATAAAGGGGAATTTTCAAGTTTTACGGCGGAGAACGGAGCGGAACTGCTCTCAAAGCAATTTCCAAAAGTTGCTGTGCGTTCTTACCCGGACAGCTTGATGGTTACCGAAATGGAGCCCCTTTTTGAATACATTATGTCCATGGGCTACTTTTTTACCGGAAGCGAGAAAAACGCGATTAAAAAGAAACTCCAGCAAATGTTTTTAGAAAAGGGCGTGGTAAAAATTACGAAAAAGACCGCGTTGTTTGTAGCGCAAAAACAATGAGCAAGGTTCTTTTCCTATCAACAGACCCCAGTACTTTTCGAGCTATCGCTATTGGGTACCTGTATGAAATCGCCCAGAAGCATCGTGTAGCTCTTCTGATCGAAAAGATTGATTCTCACACCGAAAAAATTCTTGGCGAGAGAGATTTATTTCCAGGGCTGGAAGACATCATTTTTTTTGAGTCGCCGTTTCATGGAGATATATTTGCGAAAAATCGCAGACTCCATAAAATTTTGAAAGAAACAGTGAGAAGGTATAAGCCAGATATCGTTGTCGCTCCTTCAGATATATGGCCCGCGGAAATGTATCTGATGAGATTAGCCAAAAAGGCGGGCGCGATAACCGTGGCGATGCAGTTTGGTTTTAGGATAGCAGAACAGCAGAAACTTTTCCTGTGGTCGTGTCTGATGAATGCACACACTCGAATGCCTCGGTTTCTACCTTTTGGCATAAGAATGATGTTGGTTAAACTGAAAAAGCTGGCTGGCTATGTTCTGTATCACTGGATTCTTCCTTTGTCGGTTGGGGAGATGCCTTTTTTAGGGAAGGTGAGTTTCCTCTTTTGGTACGAAAGTTCTGGTTTGCGTGATGCTGACTATGGTACGGTATTTTCAAAACGAGAGTATGAGATATACGCGAAAGATGGTGTCCCTCCAGAGAAGATACGTGTGATCGGCCATCCCTTAGAGCACAAGCACACAAGAGAATTTTTTGGAAAAGCATACTTTTCCCAAGGCGGAAATCATGAAAACCAGAAAACATTGACTATTATGTGGTCAGAAGAAAAAACTGGGTTTCGAGAAGGGGATTATTCTTTAATATCCGCAATAGATATGCGAGAAAGCAGAATTAAGCAGGTAGCGCTTATTTCAGAAAAGCTCGCAGATTGGAAGATTTTCATAAAACCGAATCCCTTCATCAAGGATGTTTCGGAGGTGAGCAAATCTTTTAGGCATGTTCCTGCAAACGTTCGCATTGTCGACCCCAAAGAACCCGCCGATGTCTATATTGAAAAGAGCGCGGTAGTAGTGGGTATGCCGCCGCCAAGCACTACGCTGTTTTCGGCCCAAAAGCAGCGTGCCGGAAAAATTATACTGGCCTTGAACCTGGACAAGGAATTTTTGGCCGATGCCTACAAGAATTTTCCCGGTATTACATATATTTCTACAAAGCAAGAATTAGAAGAAATTTTAGAGAAAATTTCTCGTAATACCTATGAGCCACAAAATAGTATCGTTTCAGCCCTCGACTTTTCAGACAGCAACGAATTAATAGAACACTTGTATGCCAAACATATACGTTGATCCTACATCCCCTCTGCATCTGAACAATGTGCTGTTTGAGAAGAGTGATGCATACAACAAAAACAATTGTCGCGAGCCTTTTCAATTTCTCAAAGAGCAGGGCATCCAGCATGATTTGCATTTCCAGACCATTGATTTTTGGACGCCCGAAAAATCTAAGAGCACGGACATCTATGTTTCGTTTGATCATAAATTCTTTCTGAGAAGACTGTACTGGAAGGTGAAACACAAATGGTATCCAACTGTAGATACCAGCAAGTTCGCAAAGAGAATCTTGTTCCAGTTTGAGCCGCCTGTGGTGATGCCTGAAATCCGCTTGTATACGAACAAAGTCTCGGATCTCTACGAGCGCGCATTTTTTACTTGGAAAACCGGCAATCCGAAAATAAAACTGTTTTTTACCCCTCTGCCTATACCAGAGGGCGGAATTTTTCCCGACTATTGGACGCGTGCAAACCGAAAATTTCTTACCTTAATAAATTCAAACAGAAAGCCGCCGTTTCGCTACAAGGAACTTTTAACAGAACGGGTAAAAGCAATACTGTATTTTGGCAAAACGCAGGAAATTGATTTGTATGGATTCGACTGGGAAGAACGCCCACTTTTTCCGTATTGGTTCCAGAAGCAAAAAATTGCAAAAGTGTACAGAGGGTCGGTCAAGGATAAATACAAAATACTTAGCGGATATACGTTCGGCTTTGCGTTTGAAAACTGCGAACTTCCAGGGTATATTACAGATAAGATATTTGATTGCATGTATGTGGGGACGGTCCCCATTTATCTGGGGGCTCCGGATGTTGAAGAATATATCCCAAAAGATTGTTTTATTGATATGCGGAATTTTAAAGATTATGGGGCATTGCGAACATTCTTAAAATCGCTGTCTGTGGCAGAAATAAAAGCGTATCGAGACAATGGTCGCCGCTTTTTGCAATCAAAGCAAGTCGAGCTCTTCGGCAAGGAGCATTTTGTCAAAACAGTCTTTGATGCCTGTAGTATATGAAAAAACCAATTGTAGTATATACATACGGAGTATTTGACTTATTGCACGTAGGCCATGTGCAATTGTTGCGAGAAGCAAAAGCACTTGGCGATAAGCTTATTGTCGGCGTATTTACCGATGCGGTGGCAGAGGGATTTAAGCGACGGCCTATTATTGTGCAAGAGCAGCGGGTAGAGATGCTTTCTGCCCTTGGATTTGTTGATGAAGTTATCTCTCAAGATGAATTACCTCCGGACACGAACCTGCGGAAATACAAACCAAACATCTTGGCAAAAGGGCCGGGAGCAAACTGGGAAGAAGGAAAAACACCTCCGGGAGCGGAGGTAATGGCAGAACTTGGGGGGAAAGTAATCTTTTTGAAATACCACGACGGAATTTCAACAAGTCAGATCATCAAAAAATGCAAAGAGTGCGACCTCTAAATTACTGTTGGTAGGGCAAGAATACCACGCCGTGGAGCTCAAGGATTTCTATCCCGAGCTCTTTGCTTTTTTTTCGCGTGAGGTCGATTAAGCTTTGGAATTTTTCTGTGTCGCGGCCGACATCGAGGTAGAGGTCTTCTTTGTCAAACATAATATAGCGGTTCTGGATTTTGTGTACGATCTCCTCTAAATTGCGAATGCCCCGTTCCGTTTCTATCTTTGGGACAATCCCAATAGAAGAAGGAAGTTGCTCTTTAATACGAAAAATATCTTCCGGATTCTCTACGTTGGAAACCGCAAAGTGCTTGATATGAGGAAACTGATGGGCAGTTGCAATAGTATCCTGCAGGGTTATTACTGGTTTGGGCGGCTTCGTGCGGCCTTGAGGATAGTCTAAATACACGTCGTGCGTAATTCTGCTGAGAACTTCGTGAAGCTCTGGTAGGTCTTTAATCCAGGCAACGTTTACCCGCATCACCGCGTGATCAGGGAACTGAAGGTCTGTTTTGTCGAGTAAATGGTTGGAAACAATAAGCATATTTTTTAATATATCAGATTCTCCAACTTTTTTCAAGAGGTTGAAAAGAGAAGGGGATTTATGGTATGGTGGACTTCATGGAAATATCTCAAACGAGCATTCCCACAATTATCCTTTGCGGGGGGAAGGGTACAAGGTTAAGGGAGGAAACCGAATTTAAGCCCAAGCCTATGGTAGAAATAGGGGGAAAGCCCATTCTTTGGCATATTATGAAAATATATGCTCATTATGGATTCTACGATTTTGTGCTGGCGCTTGGGTATAAAGGGGATTCCATCCGCGATTACTTTTTGAAACAGCGGTATTACGAATCGGATTTTGCGGTTGAAACTGGCGGGCCAAGGAAGATTGAGTTTTTGAGCAACGGTAAGCTGGAACAAGACAATTTCCGCATTATCTTTGGGGAAACCGGTTTGGAAACGCCGCACGGCGAGCGGGTGTTGATGCTGGAAAAGTATCTCAAAGATAACAATTTGTTTATGCTGACATATGGTGATGGCGTGGCAGATATAGATGTTGCAAAGCTCGTTGAATTTCACAAGGCAAAAGGCAAAATTGGCACGATTACAGGCGTGCACCCTGTTTCCAGATGGGGATTAGTGAATGCGGACGAGAAGGATATTGTTACGACGATCGACCAGAAAAAGCCAATGTTTTACGATTATGTAAACGGCGGTTTTATGGTATTTGACAAAAGAGTTTTTTCCTATATTCGGGAAGGCGATATGATCGAAGATACGCTTTTGAGGTTGGTTGAGCAGAAAGAGTTAGCGCTGTATAAACACGAGGGTTTTTGGTACGGTATGGATACGTATAGGGACTTTTTGTTGCTCAACGAACTTTGGGAGAAGGATCCCAAATGGAAAGTATGGAAGTAAATCTTGCGAATAAAACAGCGCTTGTTACGGGAGGTGCCGGGTTTATCGGCAGCCACGTGGTGGATCGGCTTGTTGAAGAAGGCGCGCGCGTTGTTGTGTTGGATAATTTGTCTTCCGGAAGCAAGAAAAACCTGAATTCCAAAGCCATATTTTATCAAGTAGATGTGAGAGACATGCGAGAGGTGCGAGGCATAATCCAAAAGGAAGCGCCCTCGGCAGTTTTCCATTTGGCTGCCCAGCCCCTTGTGGAGACCGCGTACGAAAACCCTTTGGAAACGCTCGAGGTGAATTTTATGGGTACTGTACATGTGCTGGAAGTCTGCAGAGCGCAAGAAGGTATCGAGGCAATCGTTATGGTTTCTTCAGATAAGGCATACGGCAAATCGAAAACGCTGCCTTATGCAGAGGATATGCCAGTCGGGGGAGACCATCCATACGAGGTTTCCAAAGCATCTGGCGATTTAATAGCGCAAAGTTATGTTAAAACGTACGGCATGCCGATTGTCGTGGCGAGATTTGGTAATACGTTCGGGCCACGGGATTATAATTTTGGCAGAATAATTCCCGATTGTTTTGAGGCGATTCTCAAAAACAAGGAGCTTTTGATTAGGAGCGACGGTACAATGATCCGAGAGTATGTGTACGTAAAAGATGTGGCAGAGGCATGTTTCAAGCTTGCTCAGCACATTGAGAGTAGTAAGGGAGAGGCGTTTAATTTTGGAAGCGACAATATCTTGAGCGTGCTTGAGGTTGTACAGGAGATAGAAAAGATATTGGAAGCAAAAATTCCGTACAAGATATTGAACATAGCCAAGAACGAAATCCCCAAGCAGTATTTAGATTGGAGCAAGGCAAAGCGTCTACTTGCCTGGCAGCCAAAGTATACTTTTGCCGACGCCATCCGCGAATCCTTTGAGTGGTATAAAGAAAATTATGGAAAAGATTTTGGAAAGGAAAGAGATAAAGTACTTTGAGAAATAAAAAGTGCCCGCCAGTAGCTTTTAGGGCTAAAGGCGGGCGTGGGCGTGCGGTAAAAGTTCTAGGATTTTTTGCCGAACACCCTTTCGAGGATTTCCACATGGTGCGGCAAGGTGGGGTCGGGAGGCTCTTTGATGGAGAACCATTCGCCGCCACTCGGTTTGTCATCTGCTTGAACGAGCCAGACGGTCCCGACGGTGTGGCCGCGGGAGTCCACACGGCTGTACTGGATATTCGTGGCGCGAAAGCCGCGAAGCCCAGCATCGATCTCGCGACGGAGAACCCGGCGGATCGCCTCCTCGAAGCTCTCGCCGAGGCGAATGTAGGTGCCCGGGCAATGCCAGCCCTGGTAGTGCTGGTCTTCCCGCCAAGTCAAGTAGATCTTGACGGGATCGTCGAGGTTGTCCACGACCACCGCCTCGACGCACGCCTGCGGCACGATCTTCAGCAGGGCCTCGAAGAGCTCGGTGCCAATACCTGCCTCGGGATTCTGAATGAGGTGTATGGCCCGCGCGGCGATCCTCTTCAACTGGTCCTGGGATAACTGAGAAAGATCGATGCTTTCCACGGGTTAACCTCCTCTTCCCTCAGTTGAGGGGTAATGGCAATTATTATACAATATTGAGATAAAAAGTCAAATAGCAAAAGGTACATTCTACTCCCAATCGCAAGTAATTCTCCACAGCAAATTGCCATCAGATACAATGGGGAGCATGGCAAAACACATAACCAATAGCCAGAGAAATGAGATAGCGGCTCTCAAACGAGCAGGCCACAAGCAAAAAGACATCGCCCGTCTGCTCCACAAGGATCCTTCAGCAATATCCAGAGAGTTACAGAGGAACAAGAGCGATTCAAGCAGATATTTAGCCAGAGGAGCTAAGCTGAAAACTAAAGAAAGAAGGGCGCAAGCGAACGAGAGATTTAAAAAGATTGAACACGATGCAAAGTTAAGAAGGTATGTTGTAAAAAAGCTGAAGAAGTATCTATCGCCCGAGCAAATCGCAGGCCAATGGAATAGAGGTCATCAGAACCAACATATAGGGAAGGATACCATCTACAAGTTTGTGTATGGAAAGCGAAAAGACCTGGTAAAGTATCTGCGGTGCCAAAAAGGCAAGTACCGGCGCAGATACGGCACTAGGATACGGGAAAAACAGAGGGAAGAGCTCAAAAAGCGGAGAATAGACGCAAGGCCGGAGATCATCAACCTGCGCCAAAGGATCGGCGACTGGGAAGGAGATACGGTCAGAGGCAGTGGCAGCTCAGGGCACATCATCACATACGTTGAAAGGAAGTCAGGATACCTGGTGGCAGGAAAGGCAGAAAAAGCAACGGCAGAGAGCGTCAACGAGTTTACCATCAAGGAATTTAACAAGATCGCTCGCAGGAAGAGATTATCTATCACCTACGACAATGGGTCTGAATTTGCGGGGTATGATACCATAGAACAAAAGACCGGAATGATTGCGTACT
Source organism: Candidatus Wildermuthbacteria bacterium RIFCSPHIGHO2_01_FULL_48_27b (assembly GCA_001824915.1). Classification (GTDB taxonomy): domain Bacteria; phylum Patescibacteriota; class Minisyncoccia; order Minisyncoccales; family UBA10102; genus O2-01-FULL-48-27b. The sequence goes on from MHTS01000007.1 coordinate 21,984, forward strand.
TTGCCTTTCCGTACCACTCCTGGGAGAGAGGCACGAACGAAAATACCAATGGATTGCTGCGGCAGTTTTACCCGAAGAAATCAAGATTTGATGGTATAACCCAAGAACAATTAGACAAGGTCGTGCGGCTCATCAATAACAGGCCGAGAAAACGGCTTAACTACCTTACTCCGTATGAGGTATTCAGAAAAAATTGCGTTTTGGAATAGAATTAAAGAAATGGCAAGCGATAACATAAAACTTGTTTCCGTGAATATTGAACAGGCAAAACACTTGGATTTGGTGCGGGCATTTTTGGAGAAAGAGAGGCCGGATGTCGCGTGCCTGCAGGAGGTGTATGAGTCGGATTTGAAGGAACTCGGGGAATATCTTGGCATGGAGCGCGCGTTTGGACAGATGAACCTCATGGGGCGCGTCACGCAGACAGAGCCGCCTTTTTTTCCTTTTGGGATTGGGATGCTTTCTTTGCTTCCCATGAAAAATGTTCGGCACTCTTACTACCGGGGTAGCAGGGAGGCGGCAGAAGAGCTTGTGTTCAATGGCAGCTCGCAAGACTTCTGTCATCTCTTGCTGTACGCAAGCATCAAAAAGGGAGAGAGTGTCTTCCCTATCTGCTCAACGCACTTTGTGTGGGCTCCGAACGGAGAAGCGAACGAGTACCAGAGAAACGATTTACAAAGTCTGTTAGGTATTTTAAAAACCATCCCCGAAATTGTTTTGTGCGGTGACTTCAACGCTCCGCGTGGGAAGGAAATATTCGATACTCTTGCCAAATACTACAAAGATAATATACCAAAACACTATGTCACGAGCATTGATGTAAATCTGCATCGAGATGGCGAGAAAATGCGCGGCAAACCATTAATGATAGATGGCTTGTTTACCACGCCGTCTTATCAGTGCAGCAATGTTCGCCTGCAAGACGGGATAAGCGACCACATAGCAATTGTTTCCGAAATTCAAAGAGTATAATGGGGCATATGAAAAAAGTTTTAATAACAGGAGGAGCGGGGTTTATTGGGGCGAATTTGGTACGAAGGCTGCTTTCGGCAGGCGAGTTTGAGGTTGTTGTTATCGAAAAGGAAGGAACGAATCTGTGGAGATTGAGTGATGTGATAGATAGGATTACGATCCGCTATACGGATTTGGAAGATGCTGTTGCAGTTCAAAATGCGGCCGACGAAATACAGCCCCATATCGTGTTCCATTTGGCAGGCTACGGCGTGTATGCTTCTGTGCAAACAGACGTGCGAACAATGATCCGCGTAAATATTGAAGGAACGTTGAATCTCGCTGAAGCACTTAAAAACCATCCTATTTCATCGTTCGTGTATACAAGCACCTCTTTGGAATATAAGGAAAAAGAATCTAAGTTGAAGGAAGAAGATGCGAGCGATCCCGTAAATTTTTATGCGCTCACAAAGTCTGCGGGAGGGCAAATGCTCAAACAATTTGCGAAAGCGCACAATCTGCCCGTTGTGAACGTACGCTTGTTCACTGCCTATGGCTATTATGAAGATAGTAAAAAATTGATACCCTCGATCATTCTCCATGCCTTGCGCAACCAGCCGATTGAGTTAAGTTCGCCGAATAACGTGCGAGACTTTATCTTTATAGAAGATGTTGTGGATTTGTTTGTTCGAATTATTACCCAAGAGCGTGCGCACCGAGGAGAAATGTTTAACGCAGGTTCTGGAGAACAGCACAGCATTCAGGAGGCTGTAGGCACGGTAGAGAAAGTATTGGGCAGGCGGCTCGATGTTCGCTATGGGCAGCGGCCAAGCTATTACGCGGAACCAAAAGTTTTTGTGGCAGATGTCGCAAAAGCGAAGAAAGCATTTGGATGGGAGCCAAAGCACGATTTCGTTTCTGGCATTACAAAAACCACAGAGTGGTTTCAGAAAAATATACATTTGTATCCTGTAGTATGAAAATAGAGAAACAATTGCGAAAAGAAATTTTAAAGCTGACAAAAGAGTTTTACAAAGCGCGGAAACAGCAGGACATATTTGTTCCAGGCCAAACGCAGATTAGTTATGGCGGCCGCGTGTACAACGAAAAAGAAATGATGAATTTGGTGGATGCTGCTTTGGATTTTTGGCTCTCTGCGGGAAGATTTGCAGAGCAGTTCGAAAAAGAATTTGCCGCATTTCTCGGAGTAAAGTATTGTCTTCTCACAAATTCTGGATCTTCCGCAAACCTGCTTGCTGTTTCGGCGCTCACTTCTCCAAAACTGGGAGCACGGCGATTGAAACCAGGAGACGAAGTTATCACCACTGCGTGCGGATTTCCTACCACACTTAATCCCATCGTGCAGAATAACCTTGTTCCTGTTTTTCTCGATGTTGAGCTCGACACGTATAATATTAAGGTTGGAGATATTGAAAAGGCGCTTTCTCCAAAAACAAAGGCAATTTTTGTGGCTAACGGTCTCGGCAATCCCGCGAACCTTCGGGAGCTTGGGCGTATCGCAAAAAAACACAAGATATGGTTTATTGAAGACAATTGTGATGCCATAGGATCGAAGTATCAGGGCAAGTACACGGGAACCTTTGGCGATATTGCTACCTGCAGTTTTTACGCAAGCCACGATATGACTATGGGGGAAGGAGGTGCGGTGCTCACCAGCAACGAAACACTCAAGAAAATTGTTGCTTCTTTCCGGGATTGGGGCAGGGAATTCGACGAACCTGGTATGCAGAAAAAGCGGTTTTCCTCGAAAGTGGGAGAATTGCCTTTCGGATACGATCGCAGGTACATCTTTTCCCATATCGGATACAATCTAAAGATTACTGATCTCCAGCCTGCTATTGGTTTGGCGCAGCTCGAAAAACTGCCTTCGTTTGGAGAAGCAAGGAAAAAGAATTTTGCCACGCTTAAAAAGGCTCTTGAGCCCTATAGCGAGTTTCTCGCTTTTCCTCGGCAGGAAAAAGGAGTAGATCCTTGCTGGTTCGGCTTTCCTATCCTTGTAAAACCAGGAGCCCCCTTCACGAGGAAGGAAATGGTGGAATTCTTGGAGGACCGGAAAGTAATGACGCGAATGTTTTTGGGCGGCAATCTTTTAAAGCAGCCCGCGTATAAAAACATAAAGTATCGGGTTTTCGATTCCCTGCGCAATACCGATGTAATTATGGAAAACTTGCTGTGGATTGGCGTGTACCCTGGCATAACACAGCAAAAGAGAACGTACATGATTAATGTGGTGACCGAATTTCTAAAAAAGCATGCGTAAAAAATTATCCGTAGCCATACCTACTTATAACAGGCTCCAATACCT
>MHTS01000008.1:0-293 GCA_001824915.1 Candidatus Wildermuthbacteria bacterium RIFCSPHIGHO2_01_FULL_48_27b
TGATAGTTTTGCTGAAGCCAAGCGTACAGCCGTTGAGTGTCGAGCTTGTCGTTATCGGAACCCAACAAAACAAATGCTATGGTGCGCATTTCATTTTCCCGCGTAAGAAAGTTAAACAAAAAGATTCCGGTGTGCTTGGAAACTACAATATACCCTGTCTTTCCCCCCGCGAAACTGGAATCTGCCGCAAACACATTTTTGTTCCAGAGATCTTCTTTCGGGAAACGCACCTCTCCATAACTCCGCACCTCCTTGCCTTTGGTAATTTCAAACAGAGGTGGACGATTGTTTAC
>MHTS01000008.1:440-11283 GCA_001824915.1 Candidatus Wildermuthbacteria bacterium RIFCSPHIGHO2_01_FULL_48_27b
GCCCGCAACCGCCTCTGCCGCGTCATTGGAAGAAGCAATAAGAAGAGGATGGAACAACTCTACCACGCGATACCGGACTCCTTCTTCTAATCCGTCGGTCTCTCCATATGCTTCCAACATGGGTGCGGTTATCTCAACCGACTTTCGCAAATCAACATTTTCCGCGACTACCAACGCGGTCATTAATTTGGTTATGGAGGCAATGGGCAGCGCGTCTTGAGAATTCTTTTCCGCGAACACGAACCCCGAGTTGAGATCGGCAACAAGATAGGCCGCCGCTGAAACGAGCGAAGGCGACGAAACATTGGCCGCATCATACACATATCCATCATTTTCTTTATCCACCACCAATACAGGAAGCCCCTTACCCACAAGTTCATATATTTGCCGCGCCGAGTCGTCTTGCAACTGAATGCAGCCACCGGAAACATCGGCGCCGGTCTTTTCGCCCCACGGATAATACGGTTCTCCGTGCACATAATACTTGCCGTAAAAATGAATGGCATAAGGCATATACACTTGAGCAATGTCGGAAAACGCGTTTTTGTATTTCGCGAGCACCTCGTACAACCCCGCGGGAGTGCCTCCCCAGCCTTGAGGATCGCCTTGCGCCAATACGGGTACTTCTTTTACCACTGCCCCATTTTCGTATTTCAATACCGTATCTTTAGAGAAGTTGATCTCCAAAAACTCTGTTCCCCTTGCGATAAGATCTGCCCGCATCTCGCCGAACCTGTCCAAAACCATGTTCGGTTTCGTTTCTTGGGGCGGGGGCATGAATGGCCGCAACGCCTCTGTGCTCTTTTCTTGAATATCTCCCTCTTCTGAAGAAACATCTCGCCAAAACAAAAAGAAAGCGGCAAAGAATATAGTTTGCAGTAACAGAAAACTTATGCCGCCAATCAAAAAGGCCGATTTCTTTCTTACCTTCATAGGGCGGCCCCGACGGGATTCGAACCCGTGTTCCAGGAATGAAAATCCTGTGTCCTAGACCAGGCTAGACGACAGGGCCAAAAGACGCGTTGCGTCTTTTGGGGGAATTCTAGGAAAATTTGTAATTTTCCGTTAAAGAATTCCCGGGGGTTCGCCGTAGGCGAACTACCTTGCTTCTTCCAAATCCTAGCCCAAAAATTGAAAAATGTAAAGAAAAAGGGTACAAAAAATCTATGAGAATTTTAGGCATTGAAACCTCGTGTGACGATACGGGAATTGCTGTTTTGGAAGCGAGCAAGGCCTCGCATTTTCAGATTCTCTCAAACGTAGTGGCTTCGCAAATTGCTGTGCACCAAAAATATGGCGGAGTATACCCTATGCTCGCAAAACGCGAGCACCTAAAGAATCTTCCCATTGCACTCGAAAGAGCTCTCGGGGAGATGCTCGGCAGTAATCGCCTCGATATAACAGCTATTGCCGTAACCTACGGACCCGGCCTTTCACCCTGCCTTTGGACCGGCCTAAATTTCGCGCGGGACCTTGCGAAAAAAGGGGGCGTTCCTCTTGTGCCAGTTGACCACATTGAAGGGCACTTGCTCATTGCTTTGGCGAGCAATGAGAAATCCAAAATCCAATCCGCCAGCTGGCGGACAAAATCCAAAACAAATCTTAAATTCGAAATCCCAAATTCTAAAAACATATTCCCTGCAGTTGCTCTCATTGTATCTGGAGGGCACACACAATTGGTGCTGGTAAAAGACATAGGCAAGTACGAAATGATTGGGGAAACGCGGGACGACGCTGCCGGCGAATGTTTCGACAAAACCGCCCGCATTCTTGGACTAGAATATCCCGGCGGCCCCGCGATTGCCGAACAGGCCCGCCTATGGAGTGAGGACATGCTGCTTTCCGGGAAGCTCTCGGAGGCAGTTTGGCATGGTCCCGCCAAAGGCGGGCAAACGGCCGAGAGCGCAACCCCCGAGCGCCCGCTGGGGCGCAAGAGGGGTGATTCCCGGAAGCAGCATTCCGAACGACATAACATTCTACTACCGCGCCCGATGATGTATACAAAGGACTACGATTTTAGTTTTTCCGGGCTGAAAACTGCGGTGCTTTACGCTTATCAAGCGCGGCCCAAAAAAGAACGCGAGTCAAAAAAGTATATCCAAGCGATGGCAGCAGAAATTCAGCAGGCAATTATTGACGTGCTGATACACAAAACGATACGCGCCGCAAAAGAATTTGGCGCAAAAACCATTATGATGGGCGGCGGCGTCTCTGCAAATGACGAACTCCGCAAACAGCTCGGGCAAAAAGCAAAAGATATGAATGCCAAATTTTTAGCTCCGCCTAAAAACTTAAGCACTGACAACGGCGCTATGATCGCGCTTGCGGGATATTTTCGCTATAAAGCTCATAAGTATCCAAAAAACCCAGACCGAATTGAAGCAAACCCAAATTTAAGAATCGCTTAAGGCTGGGCTAGGACGGTCCTAGCCCAAGTCCTAGCCCAATCCAAACTCTTATGCTAAGAAAATATCCATTCGCTCCAGGTGCAATTCATCATGTGTACAGTCGTGGAGTCGCAAAACTCCCTATATGCAAGGAGGAGACTGACTATTGGCGTTTTATGCAAGGTCTGTGCCTCTTCAACGACGTAGCAAGCACGAGCAGTATTCTTTGGCATATTGAACGCAACAGAAGACGACTCACCATGAATGTGCTGAAAGAATATGTAGTACAACAAGGCCGCAAGCGAGATCCACTTGTTCGTGTTTTAGCCTACTGCATGATGGGGAACCACTACCACCTTTTACTGGAAGAAATTCGAGAAGGCGGCATTACACAGTTTATGCGTAAACTCGGAACCGGATATGCAAGCTACTTTAACAAAAAACACAGCCGAACCGGGGTGTTGTTCCAGAGTCGATTTAGAAATATTCTTGTAGATGATGAACGATATCTGCAGTATCTTCTTGTTTATATTAACGTTCTAAATCCTATCGGTATAATTGAGCAAAATTGGAAAGAAGAAGGAATTCAAAATATTGAGGAAGCACTAGCTTTTGCGGAAAGTTATCAATTCAGTTCACACCAAGACTATCTTGGCAAGCGCGGTTCGCTTATTTTAGATAAAGGCATACTAACAGAGCTTCTTCCGACGCCCGATGCGTACGCCAACTTGGTGAAAAGCGTACTAGAAGAGAAAAAGTATCGCGCAATCGAACACCTCACCCTCGAATAGGGCTGGGCTAGGACCGTCCTAGCCCAACCCAAGAAATATGCAGCCTCCAAGGTTTACATTTGAAGACGTAAAATACACTGACGATTCAGCGACATTCGAACGAGCGGAAGCCCTCTATCGCAAGGGGAGCGTAAAAAATATTCACGAAATTGGTTTTGGCCGCAACATTGGCTATCGCGCGGTTGTGCAGAGCACACAACCATACGAAGTAGAGATTAACTCGCGACATGTCGACCAAGGAGACTGCACATGCTATATGGGCCAACATGACATGCTCTGCAAACACATGCTGGCTCTCGCTCTTGCGGTTCTAGATGCCACAGTCGGACTTACATCACCTCCTCCCGCCACCGACCTACTAGAAGCACAACAGCGCGTCAATGAAGGAATGGCAAAGTTGCGCGCGTACACCGGCCCTTCAAAAGTATGGTTTAGTTATCAACGCACGTTAGCAACGGGAGTCGGCATCATTGCGGACGCTGTATCTGAACTTCCTCCATCAAAAGAGAATGCTGACTACTTATGGAAACTCGTGCTTCGTCTCAGCAAAAAACTCGCAACTGGCGGCATTGACGACTCTGATGGCGTGGTCGGAGATTGCATCCGCACTCTTGTCGAACAACTTGGAACATACGCAAAAGAAAAACCCGAACTCAAACCAATCATCACTCGCTACTGCCAAGACGACACCGGTTTTGGATTCGAAGAAGACCTGCGGGAGGTTGTGCTAGGACCGTCCTAGCACAACCCAAAAAGGGGTGAACTCGAAAACCTCTATGCTGGGCGGTTTATTTTTAGGGGGTTTCGTGGCATAATGCGCATATATGAAGAAAGTGGAGGATCTGCCGAAGGCATACGACGCAAAACAAGTAGAAGATCGAATCTATAAACTCTGGGAAGACAGCGGTTTTTTTAATCCAGATAATCTGTCCGGGGACAGGAAGGAAACTTTTACCATCATTATGCCCCCAACTAACGCCAATGGCGATTTGCATGCAGGGCATGGCCTCGTAATGACCATAGAAGATATTATGGTTCGATTCAATAGGATGCGCGGCAAGAAAACTTTGTGGCTTCCTGGGAATGATCATGCCGGCTTTGAAACTCAGGTTGTGTATGAAAAGGTGTTAGAAAAACAAGACCGGTCGCGCTTTGATATGGCTCCGGAGGATTTATACAAAGAAATCTGGGATTTCACACAAAACAACCGTTCTCATATAAACTCGCAGGTGAAAAGTATAGGGGCCTCTTGTGACTGGTCTCGCGAAAAATTTACCCTTGATAAAGATATTGTGGAAACGGTCTACAATACGTTTGAGAAACTTTTCAAAGAAGGTTTGGTGTATAGGGGAAAAAGAATAGTAAGCTGGTGTCCAAAACACCAAACGAGTTTTTCTGATCTTGAAATAGTGGACGAGGAGCGAACGGACAAGTTTTACTATTTAAAGTACGGACCTTTTGTTATCGGCACCGCGCGGCCGGAAACCAAATTCGGCGACAAGTATGTGGTCATGCATCCGGCCGACAAAAGATACAAACAGTACGCAGATGGGCAAAAGATTGAATTGGAATGGATAAACGGTCCTATTACCGCAACGGTGGTAAAAGACGAGGCAGTAGATATGGAATTCGGCACGGGAGTTATGACCATTACCCCCTGGCACGATGCTACAGACTTTGATATTGCGGAACGCCACGGCTTGGAAAAGGAGCAAATTATTGACGAGCAAGGGAAGCTTCTCCCCATAGCCGGCGAATTTGCCGGAATGAAAATCGCAGAAACCCGACCAAAAATTATAGAAAAGCTTAGCTCTAAGGACTTAGTAGAAAAAATTGACGACAATTACAAACATACCGTAAGACTTTGCTACAAATGCAATTCTGTAATAGAGCCGCAAGTGAAATCGCAGTGGTTTGTAAAAATGAAACCACTCGCGGAACCCATTATCAAAGCGATTGAGAGAAAAGAAATCAAATATATTCCCGAACATTACGAGAAAATCACCCTCCATTGGCTCCACAATATAATCGACTGGAATATCTCGCGGCAAATTGTTTGGGGCATACCAATACCGGCAAAAGTTTGCGGCACATGCGAAAAAGGGCTGCCTGATTTGGAAAATAAAATCAGCAAATGCCCAGAGTGTGGCGGGGAGCTAAAGAAAGAAACCGATACCTTTGATACATGGTTTTCTTCCGGGCAGTGGCCGTTTGCCGCGCTCAGTTACCCAGACAGCAAAGATTTTAAAGAGTTTTATCCGACTCAAGTTATGGAAACTGCCGGAGAAATAATATTCTTCTGGGTTTCACGAATGCTCATGCTCGGCAAATGCATTACCGGCAGGCTACCATTTAATACCGTGTATTTGCATGGGCTCGTACTCGACGCGAAGGGCAAAAAAATGAGTAAGAGCAAGGGTAATGTAATAAATCCTCTCGACTTAACGGCAAAATACGGCACGGACGCCTTTAGGATGGGTCTGATTGTGGGCAACACGCCAGGCACTTCGCTCGCCCTTTCGGAAGACAAAATAAAAGCGTACAAACACTTCGTAAACAAACTCTGGAACATCACCCGGTTTGTGCTCTCAAACATCGAAGAAAGCACTCCCAAAGAGCAGCCGGAGCTTTTGCCCGAACATCAAGAAATTTTGCAAAAACTCCAAGAAACCGCAAAAGAGGTTACCGAAGATATGGAAAACTATCGCTTCTATTTGGCAGCTGAAAAGCTCTACCACTACACCTGGCATACATTCGCGGATGTCATTATTGAAAGAAGCAAACTTATCCTTCAAGGGAAAGATGAACAAGCAAAACGATCTATGCAGTGGACTCTTTACCAAGTGCTCACGACAACGCTCAAACTCCTTCATCCATTTTGCCCTTTTGTTACCGAAGAGATATATCAGCAACTTCCCGCAAGAGAAGAAAAGCTTCTTATGATTGAACAATGGCCGGCATAACTTACCCGCTTCTTCTCCTCTTCGCCTCGGCGCCCAGCTTCATCTGGCTTGCTTTCTTTCTTAGAAAGGATTCTCATCCTGAACCCAACCGGATGATTCTTAAAATATTTCTCTTTGGCGCTCTCGCAACCATTCCCGCGATGTATTTGGAAACCTTTTTTGAAGGATTCTTTTCGGATCTTTCGCTTTCGCGAACCACTTTTCTCCTTATATACTTCCTTATTGGCATTGCCTTTGTCGAAGAATTTCTCAAATATCTGGTGGTGCGCGTTGGCGCGCTTTCCAACTCCGCCCTCGACGAACCTTTGGACGTTATGCTGTATATGGTAATCGCAGCTCTTGGATTCGCAGCGCTTGAAAACATTCTCTTGCTTTTCGGCCTCGTTCAAATCTATCCCGCTTCCGACATATTTCTCGTGAACAGCGTTCGCTTCGTGCAGGCGGTTTTTCTCCATGCCCTAACTTCAGGTCTGTTCGGATATTTCCTCGCTCGTGCCATATTCAAGAAAAAACACGTGCGGCTTTTAACGCTCCTGGGCTTAACTCTGGCCACGCTCTTGCATGGTTTCTTTAACTTCTATATATTTACTATAGGAGGGCAAAACATGTTTCTCTTGCTTCTCCCGGTTATTCCGCTTCTCGCAATTGGTATTTTTATTTCTTTCGGATTTCAACAATTAAAATCACTATGGAAAAAATAACAATCGAAGAACAACCCTCTGTACAAGAACCTATTGAAGAACTGAAGGTCGAGGATTGGTTTGAGCCAGAGGGCGAACTTGCAGTTGACGTATATCAAACAGAAAAAGACATCTTCATTCAATCCGCCATCGCCGGGGTGCGGCCCGAAGAACTCGACATCAGCGTGGAAAACGACGTCGTAACCATACGCGGAGCCCGTAAAAACTCAACTGTCTCGGAAACCAAAGAGTACCTGCACGAAGAATGCTTCTGGGGCGCTTTCTCGCGTCAAATTTTTCTTCCCGAAGAAGTAGATGTGAAAAATGTGCAAGCCACAATGAGAGACGGTGTACTCACCCTTCGACTTCCTAAACTCAAAACCGAAAAAACAAAACGGGTAAAGATTGAAAAAGAGCGCTAGCGCTCTTCAACAAGCCTTCGAGCCCATATTTGAGCCGTAAGATACTCGACTGGCGCGAAGTTGTCGGTGAGCAAAGGATGAGGCTCAAAGTCAAAACGATTTGTATCTATGAGTTTCCCCTGAAACTCGGAACCTTCAAAATCAATAGTTCTTTCACTATTGTGCCCCACAAATATGAAGTTCTGGAGTTCCTGTGTTTCGGGTGATTTAATGGCAAAAAAGTAGCTCTGGGGGAACGCGGCCCGAAAGGTTTTCATTTCCGCGAGCACGAACGAAGGCGGGTTCGGCGCAAGATCCCCAACAATATTCGCCAGAAAAATTCCCTCAGGCGCCAGTTTGCTTTTCGCGATTTCAAAAAACTCTTTGGTCGCAAAATGCGCGGGGATAGACGACACGTATACATCGCTAAAAATAAGATCGTAGCGCTTTTTGGTGTCGTGGAGAAACCGCCTGCCGTCTTCGATATAGTGGGTAAGACGAGTATCCTCGGGCACGCGGAAAAAACGCTTGCCAATATCCACGAGTTCAGGTTCAATTTCAACCGCGTCCACGTGAATATCCGGCAATTCCTGAAGCAATGCCTTGGGCACGCTGTAGGCTCCGGCGCCAATCGCCAATGTTTCTTTCGGATTGGGGGTAAAAATTTTGTAGAGGGTATAGTACTTCGTGTATTCGTACGCGAGCTCGTCTAAATCTAAGAACATCGCGGAAGAAGAACTCCAATCCTGCTTGAGAAACCTTGCTGGCTTTCCCCGATACTCTCCGTCGTAAACTGTGATTTTCTCGTACAGCCCGTCTGTTTCGTACACAACATCTGTTTTTACTGCAACAAGCGTTGAAAACAAACTTCCCAAAAGAACCGCGCTTACCCCCACACACGCGAGGATATTTTCTTTCCTTACTCCCGACGCAACCATTCCAGCAATTCCTATGGCAAGAAGGAGCACGCCCGTGCCCAGAAAAATTTCGTTCACGCCAAACCGAGGAATAAGAATGAAACCGGCGCTCAAACTTCCCGCGATGCTCCCGCACGTGGACCAAAAAAACACTTTACCCGCGACCGTACCCACTCCTTCTTCCGGCACATGAAGCTTCTGAAGTTTAATGGCAAAAGGCGAAAGTGTGCCAAGCAAAAGTCCGGGCAGGAAAAACAAAATCGTCGAAGAAATAAGCGGACCACTCACAAGGGAAAGCCGATATCCGATATAAGGCATGAGTACCGACGCGAGAAGCTGAAGCGCAAGCACCGTAGCTCCGCTCGCCGTGATAATTCCGTAAAAGAGACCAGGAGACGGCCGTTGGTCGGCAAGTCTGCCGCCCGCGTAATACCCAACGCTCAAAGCGGCCAGTATTACGGTAATAACGCTCGATGTAGAAAAAATCGTATTGCCATAGTAGGGAGAAAGCACTCGCAACGCCACGAGTTCAATAATCAATACGCATGCTCCGGTCAGAAAAACCACACCAAGAAGGATATAGTTCTTAAAGATACCCATGGTGCCGAGGGTGGGACTCGAACCCACAAGCCTTGCGGCGCTAGCTCCTAAGGCTAGTGCGTTTGCCAATTTCGCCACCTCGGCATATTTTCCTTTATACCTACTTTCTCCTCAAAAATCAAAAGAAAAGGCCTTCTGTCGAATAAATCGGCATAGGGCCTCATGTTTCGCATCCGCTGGAAAGCGAGCACGCGCGCAAACAAAGAAGAGCGTTTACTATACTTTTTCAAATACCGTAAGATATTGAGGGTAAAAAGATCCGAAAAATGGACTCGTAACGTGCTTGAGGCGAAGACCAAAAGCATGTACCAATTCTCGAAGTTTCTTGGGATGGATACTGTGGATATGAATCTCGCGGGCGGCCAAAGGATTTTTATACACAACAACTGCGTGATAGAGACACCAAAATCCCCGCATAAAACTTGGCTCTATTGGATATGTTAAAACGAGGCGCCCTTGAGGTTTCAAAATCCTTTCCATTTCGGTAAGCGCCTTCTGCAGATCTGGGATATGTTCAATGGTATGCAAACTATATACCTTGTCAAAACTATTATCGGGGAATTCGAGATGTGTGGCATCCATAACGCTTAGATTATTCGTCACTCTATCTGCAATCGCTTCTGCGTTGATATCAACTCCGTATGCGTCAACTCCCAATCCTTGAAGTCTCTTGACGAGAGCTCCTCTATTACATCCTATCTCAAGCACTTTCTCTCCCTCGCGTGCGTCCAAATACCTTTGGAGAACTTGGAACAAATAGCGCTCAAACCACGTGGAAAGATACGTGGAATGCGCATACTGATAGTTGTAAGAGATACCTATTTCTTTCATAAAATCAGTGTTTCTTCTTTTCTTTATTATTTTTCCCATTGTACTACTTTTTAATTTTAACTCCAATCCTGCCTGTATAGTCAACGCGCTGCAGAAGCAAGGGAATGTTGTTCTCTTGAATAAATATATGTGTCCACGGCTTCTTTTGCCCCCTGGAAACATCCATAGTCATCAATGAGTACCACTCCATGCTGGGCAAGTAAAGGGAAAAGATACCGAAGCTCATGGATTGTTGATTCATACCAGTCAGTATCCAGTCGAAGAAGCGCGATTGAAGATGGCACTACCCTTGGAATCGTTTCTTCCACTTTGCCTTGTACAAAAACGAGTTGGTGGACAGGGTATGCTGTCGCGGCAAGATTTTTCTTCACTTCCTGCAAAGAAGCGAAAGCCCACTCGTTATGATGCTCTTTTTGCATTTTTCGCCAAACGTTTTTCGCAGGTGAAGATCCAAAAACTCTGACGTCTTTCGCCCCTGGTTCCGTCATCCCCGTGAACGTATCATATAAATATATTTTTCGCTCTGTGCTATTCATGCGGAGCAGCGTAAACGCTATCAGCATGGCGCTTCCCCCCCGCCATACTCCACATTCGACAAAATCACCAGGGATTCCAGCGCGTATCACATACGTAACCGATTTATACAAAGCATACATGCGTTCCGGGGAAGTCATGGTATACGCTTTACATGCGTTATATATTTCTTCAAACTCCTTTTCGCGCATATCTCGAGGCAGGCCACGACGAAAAACAAATCCCGCGGCAAACAACCTATACCAATAGGCCTCAAGAGAAGATTTAATAAATTCTCGTATGCGTGCAATCATAGTGTTTCACTCTTTTTGTCTAAAAAATACGCAACTCCGATAGCTACACCGCCGCAAAGCAACCCGGCTATAATATCTACAAAGTAATGGGCGGCGAATAGATTCGTCCCGATTGTGGAAAGAACCGTGAATGGAACTGATACGAGTAAAAGCCATTTCGATACACGATAGGAATAATATGCGAGAAATACTGCCCATACGACGTGCGCGCTGGGAATCGCGGTTGTGGGAAGCACAAATGCATCCTTGAGGCTCGCGTCGATTTTTTCCCAAAATGCGGCTATTTCTTTCTGCGGATGCCAGCCATCCACATATTGCTGCACTTGAGCAGGAACGGAAAGGTTATACTCATTAGTGACAAAACGATAGTAGGGGCTTAACACGGGGAACAACGTCCAGCCTGCGAACATAATTATTGCGGACAAGAAAAAAGCGCCGGCTGCCTC
>MHTS01000009.1 GCA_001824915.1 Candidatus Wildermuthbacteria bacterium RIFCSPHIGHO2_01_FULL_48_27b
CAGCTCAATGTGCGGGGACAGTCCCAGCACAAGAGTCCCAGCACAAGTTATTGACAAATTAGCAGGTATAGCGTAAATAGAAGTATTGCTCAACGGTTGAGGAAACTCCCTTTCTGAGAATTAAACAAAATTTCTTAGGAAGGGGGTTTGCTCTAACCGTGCGCGCCGGTAATGGGGGTTCCGGGCATCGAAACGAGCCCGAAAACGCAAGTGGTCGCGAACATCGGGGCACCTATGATATGCCGAGACAAACGTTCCTAACGCAACAGGCAAGCCCCGAGGGATGGCCGGCTATAAACCCTAGAGCAAACCCCCGTGGTGAAGCCCTGAGGCGATATGCATATCTCTGCGAGAGTGCAACGTCGCCTCGGGGCACTTTCTTTATAAGACACAGAGATTTAAGAGTATCTGTCTGCAACACTCGATGCGGCGAAGGATTCAGGTTTAATTTTTGGCTCAAAGCCGTTTCCGCGGATAAGCCCAGTAACTTCCTTTATCATATCGCGAGTAATGCCATTTTCCCCAATATCAGCGTGAATATACTGAAAATCATACGTTACGCCATGCCGGAGAGCAAACTGGCCGAAATTCTCGCGCAACCATAAAGCAAGCTGGCACGAAAGCAGCACCTCTTCTAAAATACGCTGGCGTCTGCTGGGAAATGGGCGCGCGGGATAATGTATTCTGCGCAAAAAAAATCTTCCTCCTGCCTTTTTCCGCAGCACTACGATAACTACTGGAAACGTAGGATCTGTGGTAGCTGAAGAGTCGCACCCCACGATAACTTCGTATTTCTTATGGGGTTCCTCTTGCATATAGACCACCATCTCTTCCAACACTTCAGGGAGTGAAAGCGAACCTTTTGTCGGACTGTAAAACTTTTCGTTCAGAAAAAGATCCATAGATGCATTACTGTATCACGCAGCGGCGTTTTTCACAAGTTGCAACCCCCTATTACACTAAGTCAGCTTGCTTCCAATCTCAACGCTTTTCTTTGCAGGAGTAATAAGTATCCAACCTAACCCCTCGGTATTTTTGAAACCGAGTGTAAGCACTTCTGACATGAAATCAGCAACCTTTTTGGGCGGAAAATTCACCACGCAACACACAAGCATTCCTAAGAGTTCTTCTTTCGTATGCGCGCCGGGCGCCTGCACGCTGGAAGTTTTTATGCCGATCGGGGGACCGAAATCTATTTTCAGCCTAAACGCAGGGTTGCGTGCTTTCGGAAAATCATCGACTTCTATCACTTTCCCGAGGCGAATATCCACTTTCTCAAAATCTTCCCAGGCGATTTCCATATAATTTATGCAGCGGCGTTTTTCACAAGATTGAAGAATTCACACGCGTCCAGCGAGGCGGAGCCGACGAGCGCGCCTTGAACTCCAGTTTCTTTTATAAGCGAAGCAATATTTGAGCTAGTTACACTGCCACCATAGAGGATCGGGCTAGTTTTGAGTGTACGGCGCATTGCTGCAACCCGAGAAGCCACAAGTTTGGTATCCGCAGCTCCCTTTCCTTCGGTGCTAATAGCCCACTCTGGTTCATACACGACAAGAAGGCCAGGCATATCCTTTGGTGTTTCTTCTTTTTCCCCTACGCATAAAATAACTTCCAAGCCAGCAACCAGCGCTGCTGCAACTTTCTTTTGCACCATATCTTCCGTTTCTCCCAGATATTTTGCGCGTTCTGAATGCCCAAGAATAACATACGCACACCCCATGGCTTTAAGCATTTGAGGAGAAACCTCGCCAGTGAAAGCTCCCTGCTGTTCCCAGAAACAATCCTGTGCGCCAAAAACAGCTTTCGGATATTTCTTAATAAGTCCTTGAAGATATACAAATGGTGGACAAAATACTACGTTTACAGTTTTTGTATCTTTCGTGCCAAACAATATCTCACTTATCAGGGCTTGCGCGTCGAGGAACGTGCAGGGATTCATTTTCCAGTTAGCTATGATAATTGTCTTTTCCATTGCTGCTATGCATTTACGCTTCCCGTTTTAGAAGCTTAATATGCCTCCAAATCCACCATGTTCCTAATACTACAATAATTCCGGCAATAAGCCAATCAAACGTCCTGAAATATTCCTTCAGCCCATCCCAGTTTTCCCCAGTGATTAACCCAGCATATACAAGCATCATGCTCCACATGAAAGACCCCGTAAAAGTATACAGTGAAAATTTCCAGATGTTCATGCGCGCCATGCCAGCCGGAAAAGAAATAAATGTCCGCACGATAGGAAGGACTCGGGAAGCAAAAATAGTGATAGGCCCATATTTGGCAAACAGCCTGTCCCCGAGGTCCAAATCATGACGTGTTATAAAAAAATATCGCCCGTAGCGCTCCAGGAACGGCCTCCCGCCCCATTTCCCTAGATAATACGATACCAGAGAGCCGACAAGGTTCCCAAATGCCCCCGCAAAGATAACAAGCCACCAATTGAGCTTTTCCTCCCAAACTAAAAACCCTGCAAACGGCATGATAATCTCCGAAGGAATTGGAATATTGGCACTTTCCAATGCCATTAACAGCGCAATGCCGACATACCCCGTGGTTTCAATGACAAAGATAATGGTATTCGCAAGAAACTCAAAAATTGTTTCAATCATATATTTCTAGGAGTGATTCTGTTTACGCAAAAACGCTGCCGCTTTTTCTGGTTCAATAGTAGAAACTTCGATTTGCGAACCTAGTTCATATCCTGCCCAAACTGCGGTTCTCGGCAGAATTTCCCAGTGCCAATGATAGTGTTCATAGTTCCCGCCGTCAGCAGGAGCCGTATGCAAAAAATAGTTATAGTCAGGATCTTTCAACGCCTTGTATAACTTTTTCATCGCCGCGAGAAAGGCATCCGCAAGCGCCTCTCGCTCTCGCGCGTCGATCTGCTCAAAATAGGGAGCATGAGCTTTGGGATATACCCGCATTTCAAAAGATACGCGGGAAGCAAAAGGGCATACCACTATGAAATCATCGTTTTCATATACCATGCGTTTTTTGTCTTTTCTATCCCACGCAATCATAGCACAGTGGATGCACTTTTTCTTTTCTGTAAAGTATTCCAGAGAGCCTTGAAGACTGCTAAGAATATCGGGGTCGGTAACAGGAGCTGCTATGATTTGGGAATGCGGATGAGCAACCGAAGCGCCGGCCCTCGGCCCCCTATTTTTAAAAATGGAAATATGCTTTACAAATCTTTTACCCTTCAAAGCTCTATAGCGCGCGTGATACATATCAAACAGCTCTTTCGTTTGCGAAACAGAAAATTGCGGGATATCGTCTGCGTGGGATTTTGTAACGATAACTTCATGAAATCCGACCCCATCTGCCACCTGATAAGGTCCAAGGTTCCGGATTTTAAAATATTTTTTCGCTACGAACGCTGGATATTTATTGGGAAAGGCAATAGTGGTCCAGTATCCAGGAACACACTTCTTCCCTGCAGGTAAAGGTATCTCTTCCCCTTCAAAAAATGCGTGCGTGGGGCAATCCTGCTTTTCTAAAGTATCGAAAGGGCAATCTTTCTGCGCAGCTTCCCATGAGGCGCGATCATGCCCACCTGCTCCTCGACGCAAGTCTTCGAGCTTATGCGCTAAACCCGTCTTAACAAGAACCCAATCTTTGGAAACAGGATCAAGACGCAATTCCGATGGAAATTTTTTTAATTCAGCCATACCTTCGCAAACTAATTTGCAAAACTTCCAAAAACATTTTCGCCATTCCTGAAAATCGAACTTTGCTTTGCTTGTCATTTACCCATGTTACCGGCACTTCTTTGATTTGATATCCAAGTTTTTTCGCGATAACCAACACCTCCACATCAAACGCCCATCGGTTGATTTTGGCGCACGAAAAAATTTCCCGCGCGGCGCGGGCGGAAAATCCTTTAAAGCCGCACTGCGTGTCCCAAATGCCCCACAAGCCAGTAAGCGACTGCACCACAAGATTGAAGATATCTCCCAGCCGCCGCCGCCACCAGGCTTGCCGCACGGCAATCACCGCTCCTTCGATATCACGGGAACCGATGATTACCTCAAATCCTTTCTCAAATTCAGGCCACATTCTTCCCATATGTGTTATACTCGTGGAATTGTCAGCATCAGAAAACACGCGATATGCGCCTTTTGCTTCCAACATTCCTTGCCGCACCGCATATCCCTTCCCGCGGTTTTTTTGATTGTCAATCAATCGCAGATTCGCGATTTCCCGCGCCAGCGCGTTCGTTACCTCGACTGTTCTATCGCGCGAACCATCGTTTACCACAATAATTTCGTATTCATAATCCTGCTTCCGTAAATACGCGTCGACGTCCCGCAGCGTTCGCGGCAAACGGCTTTCTTCGTTATACGCGGGGATTACCACTGACAACTTCAATTCTGACATTTCGCTATTGTATCACGCCGCGCGCGCATAAAAAAACCCCAGTATGAGAACTGGAGTTTCGCCAGCAAGGAACCTTTGACAGATTACTCTACCGGCTTGCCGTCTGGGGTGATGCGGAAGTAACTACCACCCTTCCGTACGAGAGCCCGACCCTGGAAAAAGGGCCCAACGGAGTCATACCGTTCCGTGTACGCCGGCTTGCCATCCCGGCGGATGTGGAACCATTGACCTGCTTCCCTCACCCAGGCAAGGCCTTCCGGAGAGAAAACAGGGCTGACACAATCGTACCTCTCCTTGTACGCCGGCGTGCCATCAGGACAGATATGGAATTCCTTGTCCTTCTTCTTGACCCGAGCGAAACCGTCGAAAAAACGATCAACGGAATCGTACTGCGCCAGCAGTTCGGAGCTCACGGTTCTCCTCCATGCGCTGATTCTGGTTATTTTAGATACTTCTCAAGGCCTCGTCAACACCTCCGCGCCGTTTTTTATTATCGCGATTGTGTCTTCAAAGTGCGCCGAAAGAGAGCCATCGCGGGTTATATATGTCTGGCCGTCGCGAGCTCGCTTCACATTCCAATCCCCCATAGTAACCATAGGTTCAATGCAGATGACCATACCCTCTTTGAGTTCAACTCCGGTGTGGCGCGAACCATAATTGAGCACTTGGGGTTCCTCGTGAAGTTCTTTCCCGATGCCGTGGCCGCAAAGCTCGCGCACAACGCCATATCCCCGCTCTTCCACAAAACGCTGAATCGTATTCCCAACATCTCCTACAGTCACGCCCGCGCGCGTTTTTTTGATTCCAAACTCCAATGCTTCTCTAGTAACCCGCACAAGCCGTGCGGTTTCTTTTTCAATTTCTCCCACCGGCACCGTACGCGCCATATCCGAATAATAGCCTTTATAAATGAGCCCTAAATCAAGAGTGATAATATCGCCCTCTTTGAGAATTTTTTCCGGGGAGGGAATCGCGTGCACCACCTCTTCGTTTACCGACGCGCATAGCGTAGCCGGAAACCCCTGATAATTTTTGAAAGCAGGCTTTGCACCTGCTTTCAAAATTTTTCCTTCAGCGATTTTGTCAAGTTGTGCGGTGCTCGCGCCAGGCTGCGCTTGCGCGATAAGCTCATCCATTATCCCGGCCAGTATGCGCCCCCCTTTTCGCATAATCGCGATTTCTTGCGGTGTTTTGATAGGAATCATTGTTCAAAAAAATCCTTGAACTTCTCTACTATCTCTTGGTGTACGGCTTCAACCGATTGCTCTCCGTTTATTTCAACGAGTCGCCCCTTTTCGCGATAGTACTCTACGGCCGGCACCACCTCTGCTTTATACCATTGCAGCCGCTCCCGAATCGCCGCTTCTGTATCATCATACCTTTTTCGCGCCAGGAGACGTTTCATCGCTTCTTCATCCGTAATATCCAGATGAACTACTCGCATATTTTTCTCCAGGTTATAAAACCACAAAGTCTCATCCAGCAAGTAAGCTTCGTAGAGTTTTCGAGGGCTTCCTTCAAAAATAATTCCTTTAACTTCATCTCCCGCTTCTCGTATCTTCTCAAGTTCGTGCAGCCACAAATGGAAAATAATCGGCGTAGGAATAAGCCCTCCCCTATCAAGGATTTCCGCGATTCTATTCCCGACAAAATCTTTTTCTCCTGCTCGAGCACGAAGCAAACTTCCAGAACTAATAATTTTCAGAGCATGTTGTTCTGCAAGCTTCTCCACCTGCGTCCCCTTCCCGGATCCCGATTTTCCTAAAACAATTAATACTTTAAAGTTAGAAGGTGTCATAATCGCGCATCTGGAGCTGCGCTCTCACTTGACGCATGGTCTCCAAGGCCACGTTTACCATAATGAGAAGCGCGGTGCCTCCGAGCAAAAATTGAAACGCCGTAACGTGAGTAATCATCTGCACCAAGAAAGGCATTACCGCCACCATACCCAAAAACAGGGCTCCGATTAGCAGTATGCGATTTAAGATATAAGAAATATGTTCCGCGGTAGAAGCGCCGGGCCGCACGCCGGGCACAAACCCACCCATTTTTTGCAGGTTTGTGGAAATCGATTTTGGTTCGAACGTTACTGCCGTATAGAAAAAAGTAAAAGCGCCCACCAACAAGAAGTACACGACAATATATATCCAGGATGTGGGATTAAAGTTGGTCACAATGAATTGCGCGATGTTCCCCGCGAAACCTGGCTGACCCACAAAGAAATTCGCGATCATTCCGGGAAACATCAGAAGCGACAATGCAAAAATAATGGGAATCACTCCCGCAGGATTTACGCTCAAAGGAAGATAGGTGGAGCTGCCCCCATAAATTTTGTTGCCTCGCACGCGCTTGGCGTAGGATACGGGGATATTGCGCCGCGCTTCCGTTACAAACACTACCCCCGCGATAATCACTATCGCCATGAGGAAAAACGCGGCGATCGAAAGGCTGCGTGAAGGATCCCAATCAACAAATAGCTGCCGCACACTCAAAGGGAATTCGGCAACGATACCGGCAAAAATTAAAAGCGACACACCGTTTCCAATGCCCTTTTCCGTAATCAACTCGCCCAGCCACATCAAAAATACTGTTCCCGCGATTACCGTGCCGAGCGCCGTGAGGTAAAAAAGCGGAGACAACTGGTCAATAATGCCCTGCCGAGAAAGAAGTGTCAGAAAACCATATCCCTGCACAAACGCAAAAGGAATGGTCAATATTCTTCCATATTGATTAAATTTTTTCCTTCCTTCTTCACCTTCTTCTTTATACAATCGGTTGAGCGCCGGAAAAATCATCGTAAGCAGCTGCATCACAATGACCGCGGTAATATACGGCCCCACCCCAAGCATTACAATAGAAAGGTTGTCGAG
Source organism: Candidatus Wildermuthbacteria bacterium RIFCSPHIGHO2_01_FULL_48_27b (assembly GCA_001824915.1). Lineage (GTDB taxonomy): Bacteria > Patescibacteriota > Minisyncoccia > Minisyncoccales > UBA10102 > O2-01-FULL-48-27b. The sequence continues at coordinate 7,254 of MHTS01000009.1, forward strand.
CGCGCCACCCGTAAACAGATTAATCAACCCAAACAATTGGTTGCCTTCAAAAAAGGCCTGCAATCTTGAGGCATCAATCCCGGGAATGGGAATATTCGCCATTAATCGAAAAATGACGAAAATGCCCAAAACGAATAAAATCTTATTCCGAAGGTCTTTAAGTTTAAAAAGTCGAAGGAGTTTTTCAAGCATGTCTATTTTATGGTTCCACCCGCTTTTACTATTTTCTCTCGCGCGCTCTTTGACAAAACGCAATCTTCTATGGTCAGCGCTTTAGTTATTTCTCCATCGTTCAGAATTTTAATGCTCCGAATCGCCCCTTTTATCTTACCTGCAATTTTCTTTTGCGCCAACACAGCAGGATTCACCGTTTCACCGGCCTGAAAATGCTTTTCCAATTGGGCGAGTTTTACGATGATCGCTTTTTCGCGCCTTGGTCTCCGGGATCCGCGCAGTTTGGGATAGCGTTTCAGCAGTTCCCGCATCTTCGGGGCCATTCGATGTCCGGCTCGGGATTTCTGCCCCTTCATGCCGCGCCCGGAATACGTGCCCTTTTTGCCGCCCCGACCAATGCGTCGCGCTCTTCGCTGTTTAGTCTTTGGTTGTATTTCGTGTATCTGCATCGTTTTTCTCCGCCGGCTCGCGGATTTTTTTCAGCATTTTTAAAGCTTCAATCGTCGCCAGTGCGTTGTTCAGCTTATTATGGGTTTTCGAAACAAACTTTCCCGATATATTCTGAATTCCCGCGAATTCACAAATAATGCGTATCGGCCCTCCGGCAACCAGTCCTCTCCCGCCCTTTTGCGGTTTCAGCAATACCACTGAAGCCCCGAATTTCGCTTTCACCTCATGCGGAATTGTCCCTTTTTGAATAGGCACCAGAATGGCTCGTTTCTTCGCCTGGCGCGTTGCCTTTTCTATCGCCTGGGTAACATCTGATCCTTTGGCGACGCCGACACCTACTTTTCCTTGTTTGTCGCCCGAAATGACGACGGCGCGAAAACGGAAACGGCGCCCCCCCGCTGCCACCCGCGTAACGCGTGCCAAATCAAATAATTTTGCGTCCGACTCTCGCCTTCCCATCTCCCTGCGAGACCCTCCCCGGGGACCGTGACCGCGATCAGGTTGTAATTGTTCTCGTGCCATATTAAAATTCAATGCCCTGCGAGCGTATTTCTTCGGCTAAGACCTTTACGTGCCCGTGGTATTTATATCCACTCCGATCAAACACAATCGCGCCAATTTTTTGATCCTTCGCCGCCTGCGCGATGCGTTTGCCAATTTCTTTCGAGATCTCTCCTTTCTTCTCTTTGGCTTTGAAGTTCATGTCTGAAAAAGAAGCAAGCACATGCCCCTTCTCGTCGTCAATCAACTGGGCGTACATATGTTTGTTCGAACGGAACACTGCCAAACGCGGCCTTGCCGCATTCCCCGTGATTCTCGCGCGTATTCGTCTATGGCGCCGCATTCTTTTTTCTTTTCGTGTTTCCTTAGTCATATTAGGCTTTGCTCCCCGCGGCGGTTGCCGCCTTTTTCCCGAGTTTTCGACGTATAACCTCACCTTCATACCGAATACCCTTCCCTTTATAGGGTTCGGGTACTCGCACTTTTCGGATACTTGCCGCAAACTGTCCAACCTCTTCTTTATCAATCCCGCTCACCGTAATAATATTCTTCTCAACTACAACCGTTGTATGCGGGGGAAGCTCCATTTTCACGGGGTTGCTAAAACCTACATTCAATGTCAAAGAATTACCTTCCATTGCAGCCTTATACCCCACCCCTTCGATTTCCAGCCGTTTCGCATACCCTTGGAAAACACCTTGAATCATGTTGGCAAGCAGCGTGCGCGATAACCCCCATAAAGACTTCCCTAGTTTAGAATTACTTAGTGAATTCACAAGTATGCTACCATCTTTTTGCTCAATAGCAACTTCAGGGCGAAACTCACGCGAGAGTTCTCCTTTTGGCCCTTTTACTAGCACCCTTCTGCCTTCAATTCGCACCTCTACCCCCTGCGGTATTTCAATTGGTTTTTTTCCGATTCTGCTCATAGCGCTTAATAAATTTCGCAAAGCACCTCTCCCCCTACTTTTTCTTTTCGCGCTTCCTTATTTGTCATCAACCCTTTCGAAGTGGAAATAATCGCAATTCCCAAACCACTTCTTATGCTACGCAACCTCTGCGTAGGCGCGTATACTCTTTGCCCGGGCTTGGAAATACGTTTGACCCCCGCGATCCGCGGAGCCCCATCTGGATAAAGCAAAACAATGTCGATGAGCTTCTTTGTTCGCTTTCCCTTAAACTCCACGCTTTTTACAAATCCTTTCTGTTCCAAAATTTTCGCGATCGCATACTTTATCTGCGAAAACGGAACTTCCACCGTTTCTTTTTTCACGGCTTGGGCGTTTACTAAACGATTAAGCATGTCTGCGATTGGATCTTGCATAGTGAGTGTAGTCGAACTACCAACTTGATTTCGTAATCCCCGGTATTAATCCCTGGTTTGCCATTTCCCGAAAACAAATGCGGCACAAGTCAAAATCCCGCATATACCCGCGTTTTCTCCCGCATCGAAAACATCGGTTCAAAGTCCGGCTTGAAAATTTTGGCTTTTTCTTTGCTTTTGAAATGTGGGCTTTACTTGCCATATTCGTTAATCATGTTTAATGGGAAATCCCAACAAGCGGAATAACTCTAGCCCTTCTTCTTTGGTTTTCGCAGTTGTCGTAACTGTTACCTGGAGTCCGAAAATATCTCTTGCCTTCTCCGGGGAAACCTCCGGGAAAAAGATATGCTCTCGAATGCCGATTGCAAGATTCCCTCTTTCATCAACATTGGAAAGTGGCAATCCCCGAAAATCTCTTGAACGCGGAAGCACCACATGAATCAGCCGCTCAAGAAAACCATATATCTTTGCACCCCGTAATGTTACCTTAGCACCTATGGGCGTTCCCTCGCGAAGCTTAAAGCCGGCGATAGACTGCTTGGCTCGGGTTAGCATAGCGCGCTGGCCGGCGATACTCGACATATCTCCTACGATCGCCTCCAGTGTTTTCCGATGATCATCGCCGGATTTTGCGGTAATTAATTTTCCAAATCCGGTATTTAACACCACCTTTTCCAAACGTGGGACAGCCATAACGCTCTTATAGCCAAACTTCTTCATCATAGCGGGGATAACTTCTTTTTCGTATTTCTCTTTTAAGCCTGTCATACTAGATTTCAGCTCCGCATTTTTTGCATATCCGCGACTTTTTCTTCCCCGCCACCGCATAGCCCACTCGTGTCGGCTTTCCACATTTTTCGCATACAAGCTTTACCGATGAGACAGAAAACATAGCCGGCATCTCCACGATCTGCCCTTTCTGATCTGCGCGTTTTGCCTTGACGTGTTTTTTGCGTATGTTAACTCCCTCGACAACTATTCTAGCCTCGCGCGGAAACGCCCGCAAAACCTTTCCTTTCTTCCCTCGATCTTTCCCAGTAGTCACTATTATATTGTCACCTTTCTTGACTCTCATAATATTTCGGGAGCTAGCGCCGCAATCTTCGTAAATCCTTTATCTCGTATTTCTCTCGGGATCGGACCAAATACTCTTCCACCCTTGGGCTCTTTTTCTTTCTCTAAAAGAACAGCCGCATTTTCGCTAAAAGCGATATACGAACCATCCGCGCGTCGAAATGGTTTTCTTTGCCGCACCACAACCGCCCGGACAACTTCGTGCTTTTTTACCGTCTTTCTCGGTTCTGCTTCCTTCACGGCAGCGACAATTATATCGCCAATTTGCGCGTATCGCCGGCGCGTACCTCCCATCACGTGAAAACACTGGATGATTTTTGCGCCGGTGTTATCTGCGACTTTGAGTTTGGTTCTTGGTTGAATCATAATTTTTCTACTACTCTCCAACGTTTATCCTTACTCAAAGGCCTTGATTCTTCAATAACGACTCTATCGCCAGTATGAAATTCTCCCTTCTCATCGTGCGCCTTGTATTTTTCGTGTATCTGAATACGCCGCAGATATTTGGGATGCTGCTTGAATCTAACCGTTTCCACTACCACAGTCTTTGTCATCTTGTCTGAAACAATTATTCCAGTTAACCTTCGTTTGCTCATAGTTCTACTGTTTCTGTCTTATCAACGTTAATATTCGCGCGATGCTTCTTCGTATCTCTCGAATCCCGCGCACATTTTTTACTTTGCCTCCGGGCAGATCAAACCTCAACTGTTGAAGTTTTGCGCGTTGTTCTCTGAGCATCTTCTGCAGTTCTGCCACGGTCTTTTTCTGTAAATCAAGAGTCTCCATACGGATTTAACGTTTCACAATTTTCGTCTTTAAGGGTAACTTTGCCGCGGCTTTGCGTAATGCGTCTCTCGCAGCTTCTTCTGCCAAACCATCTACCTCAAAAAGCATTCTTCCGGGCTTCACGGCCACCGCATAATGGTCTACGCCGCCTTTCCCGCCGCCCATGGGCACCTCCGCTCCCTTTTTGGTAACCGGCTTGTCCGGAAATACGCGAGTCCACATCTTTCCGCCCTTCCGAAGATACCGAATAATCGCCCTTCGCGAAGCTTCCAGCTGGCGTGCTGAAACCCACTTCGTCCCTTCGGATTTCAAACCGTAAGAGCCGAAAGAAATTTCGGTTCCCCGAGACTCTACTCCCTTCTCTCGAGATCTTCCCTTCATCCATTTTCTATGTTTTACCTTTTTGGGCGTAAGCATAACTAGTCAAATTTTTCCCCTTTATACATCCATACTTTCACTCCAATCATTCCATATGTGGTCTTCGCTTCTCGCAGCGCGTAGTCGATTCGAGCACGCAATGTTTGCAAGGGCAATCTTCCCATACTTAGTTTCTCTCTTCTGGCGATATCGGTGCCTCCGAGCCTTCCCGATACTTCCACTCGCACGCCTTCAATTTCTTTGTTTGCCATCATCTTCCCGATAGCCTGTTTCATTACTTTTCGGTGCGGCATCCGCTTTTCAAGCTGCTGAGCAACCCATTGGGCCGTCAAAGAGGCTGAAGCCCAAGGGTTTTTAATCTCCCGTATTTCGAGCCGAATTTCGCGTTTCCGGCTGTCGGTTGCTTTCCTCGCCGACTCAAGGCGGGTCCCCTGATATCTACTCTTTTTATCTGTTTCCAAAATTTTTACAAGGGTTCTGCGCAATTCTTCAATGCCAGAACCCCCGCGGCCAATAAGCAATCCCGGCCTTGACGTATTAATGATAACCAAAATTTTCCCGGCAAACCGTTCGATCTCAACACTTTCAATACCAGCTTCCTTTAGTTTTTTTGTGATATGCGTGCGTATCAAGTAGTCTTCGCGCAAAGCTTCAGGATACGCGGAGCGCTCGAACCAGCGCGAATACCAATCGGCTGTTTCTCGCGTGCGGAATATTTTTGGGTGAACTTTATGCGCCATATTTCAAACTAAAAGTCTAAACCGTCTTTCTTCTAAAGAATCTCGCGGTTCTCGCATTTCTTTTTGCTTGCGCAATTTCCTTTTCTGCTCGAAACTTTGGCTTTCCGCCCAAACCAGCCTTGCTAAGTTGCGGCGCGGCCGCCCCAATATCCTTGGGGTTTTGAGCGGATTGCTTTTTCTTAGCTCCCGCGGTCGGAACAATTTCATCGAGCACCATGGTAATATGGGAAGTCTTTTTCTGAATGGGATAGGCGCGTCCTCGCGCGCGAGGACGATATCGCTTGAGTTTCGACCCCTCCTGAACATCCAGTCTTGCTATATATAAATTCGCCTCATCAAGCTGAAAATTTTGGGCCGCCGCCAATGCGGCTCGCAACGCTTTCTGCAAAGGATCGGCTGCGTTTTTCGTGCAAAACCGCAATATAGCGTTTGCTTCGCTCGCTTTTTTCCCGCGTATCAACTCTGCGACGAGTCTGACTTTCCGGGGCGCAATTCTTAAATATCGCAATGTTGCCTTTGACTGCATATGTTTTTATTCTTTCTTGGGCTCAACCCGAGCCTTCACCGCCTGGCCCTGCTCGAGCTCTTTCTGCATTCTCCCTCCATGTCTCGAAAACTTCGTAGTTGGCGAAAATTCCCCTAATTTATGCCCCACCATTGCCTCTGCTACATTTACATTTACAAAAGTCTTCCCATTATGCACCGCAAAAATAAATCCCACCATTTCAGGGCTAATGATTGAGGAACGCGACCACGTTTTCACCGCGGTCTTGCCGTCGGGCTTCACGCCTTTCAGCTTTCGGAGCAACCGTTCTTCGATATATGGGCCTTTTTTCAGCGAGCGTGGCATAGATTATCTTTCCTTCTTTTTCTTCTTTCTTCTCGATATAATAAATGTATTCGTCCACTTCTTTGATCTTCTGGTTTTTACTCCGAGTGCCGGTTTGCCCCAAGGAGTTTTTGGATATTTCAAACCAATAGGCTGCCTTCCCTCTCCGCCTCCATGAGGATGATCCACAGGATTCATGGCGGTTCCGCGCACATGAGGCCTCCGCCCCTTGAGCCGCGAACGCCCCGCGTTTTTTACTCGTTCATACATGAATTCCGGATTTGAAACCATTCCAATAGAACAGAAAGACTCGCCCAACACTCTCCTTATTTCGCTCGACGGAAATGCGAGCTGCGTGTACTTGCCCTCGTGCGCTTCCACGCGCGAGGAATTTCCGGCGGAGCGAACCATTGTTCCTCCTTGGCCAGGCATCAACTCAATGTTATATATTTGTTCGCCCGGCGGAACATTTTTCAGCTTCATCCGATTTCCTATTTTCACATCAGTTTTCTCGTCGCACAAAATCTCGTCTCCCGCTCGAATCCCGTGAGGAGCCAACATATAGAATTTGGATCCATCCGCATATTCTACAAGCATAATCAAAGCGTTCCGATTGGGATCATATTCGATTGCGCTTACACGTCCTTTTTGCCCCATCTGAACTTGCCCGAACATAATCTTCCGGTAAAGTTTCCTTGCCCCTCCTCCTCGATGCCGTATTGTAATACGCCCGGTATTACCACGCCCTCCGGTCTTCGGGAGGCGCATAAGCAAACGCTTTTCGGGTTCTTTTTTTGTCAGAATTCCGCGTTTCATGTTGGCAATATTTCTATCTTTTGTCCAGCTCTTATTTGCACAATCGCTTTTTTATACCCCTGTTTCACTCCTTTTATTTTCCCCAGTCTCATCTTCTTTGGATGCACGTTCACGATTCGCGTCTTCAGCACGGTTACACCATACTTATTCGCCACATCCCTTCCAATTTCTTTTTTGTTTGCCGAAGACTTTACCACAAACACATATTGATTCTTTGCGGCCAAATCAGTCGCTTTTTCCGTAATATGAGGTCGAATAAGGTGCTGAATAGAACCAACTTCAACCTGCTGCGGGGATTCCGCTTTTTTTGCTTTCGTTGCTTTCAAAGACACTTTTTTCTTTTTTTCAAAAATATTTAAAGCGGCCATACTATTTCACAAATGTTTCCTCGATTACTCGCACAGAATCCTTCGGCATCACCAAGTACTTTGCCTGTACCAAATCCAATACGTTGAGCTCGCGCGCCTGCATCGTTTTTGCGAAAGCAAGATTATTCCCCGCGTGGATGAGCTCTTGATTCATTGCGGGCAAAACCAGCAATAGCCTCTTATTATCGCAAGGCAGCTTCCGCAGCAGAGTTGCCAACTCCTTGGTCTTCCCGCTTTCAAGTTTCAAATCTTCCAATAAAACTAGCAAATCCCCCTTCGCTTTTGCGGAAAGAACCATGGAAAGCGCCTTTCTGCGCATTTTTTTGTTAATTTTTTTGACAAAATTGCGTTCTGAACTCGGCCCATGTGTCACGCCACCTCCTTTCCAAATGGGCGAACGAATCGAGCCGTGGCGCGCCCTCCCTGTATGCTTTTGAGCCCAAGGTTTTCGCCCGCCGCCAGAAACCTCTCCCCGCCCTTTGGTATCAGCTAAAATCTGGCGCCGATTTGCTTGTTGCAACACCATCACGCGATGCACCAAATCGGAATTCAGCTCAACCCCAAAAATCTTCTCGGGCAACTTCATTGTCCCCGCCTCTTTTCCTTCGCTGTTATATGTTTTCACGCTGATACTCATACGTAATCATTATCCGCGGATTTCGAGCAGCGTACCCGGGCGTCCGGGAACCGCTCCCTGTATCGCTAGTATATTGTTCTCTTTATCCACCCTCGCGATTTTTAAGTTTTTCACTGTCACCCGTTCTGAACCCATGCGTCCCGGCATCCTCCTGCCTTTGATCACCCGCTGCGGAAAACGCATTCCTGTGGACCCAAGCGTTCGATGTTCGTGCTTCACGCCATGCGACTGATTTCTGCCTGAAAATCCATGCCGTTTCACGGCACCCTGAAACCCTTTTCCCTTTGAAATTCCAGAAACTCGCACTATATCCCCCTCTTCGAACACCGAAACGTCGAGCACAATGCCCGCTTCACTCTGCCCCTCTTTCGTTCGAAATTCCCGAAGCGCAAAAAACGGTTTTTGTTTCCTGGATTTTGTAAGCTTCTTTCTCTTGGTTATTTCCTCAAATCCTACCTGGACTGCGTCGTACCCGTCTTTCGCTTTTGTTTTCACTTGCGTAATCTTGCAAGGTCCGGCCTGAACTAAGGTAATGGGAACTACCTTTTCATTCTGGAATATCTGCGTCATTCCAATTTTTTTACCTAATATCGCTTTCATAACTTCACACAAAACCGGGGGTCTAACCCCCGGCTTGCGGCCCGCTTTCAGGTTAGTACCTTAGATTTTAGGCGTTGGTAAAGCAAAAAATCATTTGCTTGTTATATATCACATTTTAATCTCGATGTCTACTCCGGCAGGAAGATTCAAGTTGGTGAGGGCATCGATAACTTTCGGATTCGGGCTCAAAATGTCAATCAACCGCTTGTGGGTCCGCATTTCATACTGCTCTCTCGCGTCTTTATGCACAAAAGAAGATCGGTTTACCGTATACTTCCGGATGGCGGTCGGAAGAGGCACAGGACCTACCAGCTCACACCCTTGTCTGATCACTGTATCAATAATCTGCTTGCAGGAAGCGTCGATAACCTTATGGTCATACGCGGAAATCTTAATCCGCAGCTTCTGCTCTATTCCTTTTTCCCCCGCCGCCGGGCGGACTGTCGGTTTTGCCATTGTCTTTTTGAAGTTCTCCTTGGGTGCAAAACGAAATCCCGATCAACGGGATTTCGCGATATTCACTACTGTATAATCTTCGTTACTACTCCCGCGCCAACCGTTTTGCCTCCTTCGCGAATTGCGAATCGCTGTTGCGCTTCCATTGCGATTGGCACCAAAAGTTTTACTTTAAAGGTAATAGTATCGCCGGGCATTACCATCTCGGTTCCCTCTGGCAATTCAACCTCTCCTGTTACATCGGTCGTTCGGAAATAGAACTGGGGCTTGTATCCCTTAAAGAACGGGGTGTGCCGTCCGCCCTCTTCTTTAGTCAAAATATATACTTCCGCGTCAAATTCGGTGTGGGGCGTAACCGAACCCGGTTTTGCCAATACTTGTCCGCGCTCAACGTCCTCTTTTTTCAACCCGCGAAGCAAGATCCCCACGTTGTCACCCGCCCTTCCTTCGTCCAACATCTTATTGAACATTTCCGCGCTTACGGCTACCGTCTTTGCGGTAGGCTTAATGCCCACAATTTCAATCTCGTCGTTTGGCCGAATAACTCCTCTTTCAATTCTTCCCGTTGCGACCGTCCCCCGCCCCTCAATGGAGAATACGTCTTCCACCGCCATTAAGAATGGCTTGTCGATTTCACGCACCGGCTCTGGGACATTTTCGTCCACCGCCTTCATCAAGTCCAGAATTGGCTTCGCGACTTCATCGTCCGCGGACTTAGCTTCCAACGCTTTTAAGGCAGACCCGCGAATAATAGGTACCGTATCGCCGGGGAAATTGTATTTGTTCAGCAATTCCCGTATTTCCGATTCCACAAGATCAATAATTTCCGGATCATCCACCATATCAACTTTGTTCAAAAACACTACCACATAAGGCAGACCAACCTGACGAGCAAGCAAAATGTGCTCTCTCGTTTGGGGCATAGGACCATCAGGAGCGGAAACCACCAAAATCGCCCCGTCCATTTGGGCGGCTCCCGTAATCATATTTTTAATGTAGTCGGCATGTCCCGGCGCGTCGATGTGCGCGTAGTGGCGTTTTTCCGTTTCGTACTCCAAATGAGTAAGCGAAATAGTAATGCCTCTCTGCTTCTCTTCGGGCGCAGAATCGATTTGGTCTACGCTCTTTTCGGTTACAGCGAATCCTTTGAGCTTTAGCACATGAAGGATTGCCGCAGACAACGTGGTTTTCCCATGGTCAACGTGGCCAATGGTGCCGACATTGACGTGGGGTTTGGTTCGTTGAAATTTTCCGGCCATAGAAATATTTTTTAATTAGTTTTAGTTATTGAATCAGTATACGCTCAAAGCGGCAAATCGTCAATGCTAAGCTCTTCTGTTTTTTCCTCCACGCGCGGAGGAGTCGGACGCAAAGCCTGCTCTGTCTGTACAGAAGGAGCCCTTTCCTCTTGGAATGCGCTCTGGCTCAGCCTCGACTCGGGCCGTGGGGCGCGCCGCCATTCCTCAAAAGACATAATCACCATCTGGGGCTTGTTATTCTCCACGATAACTATTTTACCCCCTTCCCTTTTTATAATTTCTTTGATCTCGTTTAAATCCATATATTATCTTCGCTTACCCTCAATAACTTCCTGCGTAATATTCGCAGGCACTTCCTCATATCGCTCAAACTCCATAGTAAAGGTTCCCCGGCCTTCCGTCAAGGAACGAAGATTGGTTGCGTATCCAAACATTTCTCTCAAAGGGACTTTCGCCTTAATGACTTTTAGATCAATTCGGTCTTCTGTTTCCTCGATGCGCCCGCGTCTTGAAGAAAGGTCGCCGATAACGTCTCCGAGGAAATCAGCGGGGCAAGTCACTTCCAAATGCATCACGGGTTCTAGCAGCACCAGACTCGCCTTTTTTGCAGCGTCCTGAAAGGCCATGGAGGCAGCAATCTTAAAAGCAAATTCAGAAGAGTCCACCTCATGGTACGAACCGTCGTATAGCGTAGCTTTGACATCAATCACGGGATAGCCGGCCAAAACACCTTTATCCATTGCCTCCTGAACACCTTTCTGCACAGCCGGAATATATTCCCTGGGAATCGCGGCCCCCTTGATCGCGTCAACGAATTCAAAACCCTCTCCTTCTGCTTTGGGTTCCACGCGCAAAAGCACATGCCCGTATTGGCCGCGCCCGCCCGATTGGCGCACATATTTGGTTTCGGCCTCCGCCTTGGCTCTAATTGTTTCCTTATACGCCACTTGCGGACGCCCCACGGCAGCTCCCACCCCAAACTCTCGTTTCATACGGTCAACAATAATTTCCAAATGCAATTCTCCCATGCCCGAGATTATAGTCTCTCCCGTTTCCAAATCCGAGTTCACGCGGAACGTAGGATCTTCTTCTGACAATCGGTGCAAAGCAAAACCCATTTTCTCCTGATCGGCCTTGGTTTTGGGCTCGATGCGAATCGAAATCACGGGTTCCGGGAATGAAATTTTCTCCAACACAATGGGCGTAGATTCCGCGCTTAAAGTATGCCCCGTACTCGTGTTCTTCAAACCTACCGTAGCCGCGATATCTCCGGCATATAGCTCATCCACCTCTTCGCGCTCGGCCGCGTGCATGCGCAAAATACGGCTGATGCGCTCTTTCTCTCCGGTCGTAGTATTAAGCAGATACGAACCTTTCTTCAAAGTGCCCGAATACACGCGAAAATACGTTAATGTCCCCACATATGGATCGGACGCCACCTTAAACGCAAGCGCAGAAAATAGTTCTGAATCCAAAGGTTTCCTAGAAATCTTCTCTCCGGTCTTTGGATCTATGCCTTCAATAGCCGGAACGTCAGCCGGACTTGGCAAATAATCAACTACGCCGTCGAGAACGGGCTGGACTCCCATATTCTTTAAGGCAGAACCCGTGAATACCGGCACCAGTTTATTGGCGAGAGTCGCTTTACGAAGAACTTTTTTCAAATCTTCCACCACAAGCTCTTCCCCGCCGACATACTTTTCCATTAAAGCCTCATCTTCCGCGGCGATTTTTTCCAGCGCCTTGTCGCGCCACTCTTTCGCGCGCGCTTGGAGTTCTGCGGGAATTTCTTCTTTTCGGACAATCTGGCCGAAGTCACCATCAAAATACACGGCTTTCATTTCCAGCAGATCGATAACCCCTTTAAGTTCACCTTCCTCGCCAATGGGAATTTGAAGCGCAACCGCATCCTTCGTAAGTTTTTTCCAAATAGAACCTAGACTTTTTTCAAACGACGCGCCCATGCGATCAATCTTGTTGATAAAACAAATGCGCGGCACGAGAAATTTGTCTGCTTGGCGCCATACGGTTTCAGATTGGGGCTCTACGCCGGCTACGCCGTCAAAGATCACGACCGCGCCGTCGAGTACTCGCAAAGAACGCTGCACCTCTGCCGTAAAGTCAATATGCCCGGGCGTGTCGATAATGTTAATCCGGTGATCCGCCCAAAAACACGTGATGGCGGCAGAAGTAATAGTAATGCCCCGTTCTCTCTCTTGGACCATCCAGTCCATAACGGTAGTCCCCTCATGCACCTCGCCTATTTTATGGGAAATTCCTGTATAAAACAAAACGCGCTCGGTACTCGTAGTTTTTCCGGCATCAATATGCGCGATAATGCCAATATTCCGGTACTTCTCTATTGGATACTGCCGGGGCATAGTTAGTGCGCGAAATGAGCAAAGGCCCTGTTGGCTTCAGCCATACGGTGCATGTCTTCTTTCTTTTTTACCGCGGACCCTTCGTTTTTGGAAGCCGCGAGCAATTCGTCCGCAAGCTTCACTTTCATCGGCTTTCCCTTCTTTGATTTTGCGGCGGCCAAAATCCACTTCATCGCCAAACTCACCTGTTTCTCGGGCTTTACCTCCATAGGCACCTGATAGGTAGCTCCCCCTACTCTTCTCGAACGCACCTGCACCAAAGGCGAGCTGTTCCCGATTGCTTTTTGGAATATTTCCAGAGGATCTTTTTTCGCTTGTGTTTTTATCAAGTCAAAAGCGCCGTACACGATTTTCCGCGCTATGGTTTTCTTTCCGCGCCTCATCACTTGGTTGATAAACTTTTCCACTATCACGTCTTCCATAAAATTACGTTAGCCCTTTTTCTCGCGCTTTGCCCCGTACTTTGATCGCTCCTGTTTTCTCTTTTCGACTCCTCCCGCGTCCAGTACCCCTCGAACAATGTGATATCGAACTCCAGGCAAGTCCTTTACGCGTCCGCCCCGAATAAGGACAATTGAGTGCTCTTGCAGCTTATGTCCTATCCCCGGGATATACGCGGTCACTTCCATACCATTGGACAAACGTACCCGCGCCACCTTTCGGAGCGCAGAGTTAGGCTTTTTGGGAGTTACGGTGAATACGCGCAAACATACTCCTCGTTTGAATGGAGAGGGGTAGTACACCGCGCGGTTTCTTTGGGGGCGAAAACCAAAAGTCAAAGCAGGCGTCTTGTCTTTTTTTACTGCTTTCTTCCTCGGGTTTTTTATTAGCTGCCGAATTGTTGGCATATCGCGATTAATGTATCAATTTATAGAGTCTGTGTCAATAAAGTTAGAAACCCACAATGAGGCGGAAGAACCATTCAATGGGAATAGTAAGAAATCGAAACAGGAAAAATATGAAAAAAAGGAGGATAAAGAGGCCGTATTGGAGAAGGAATTGCCGCACGACATCCAGAGAGCGCGGCAGAAAATCAAATAAAACGTGGGAACCATCGAGTGGCGGAATTGGCAGCAGGTTAAAGATGGCGAGAACCAAATTCAGCAGCACAATTTGCCCGAAAAGCTCAATAAGCGCCGGAGAAATTTCGGCAAGCGGCGCCCCAAAAAAACGCAGCAAAAGCCCGAAGAAGATGGCTATGGCGAGATTCGCGCCGGGCCCGGCAAAACTTACTTTGGCAGAACCATATTTCTTGTCGCGAAAGTTATACGGATTCACCGGTACGGGCTTTGCCCAACCGAACAAGAATGGGCTTGAAAAAAGAACTAAAAGAAGAGGTACGGCCACGGATCCGATGGGATCAATATGAGGAATGGGATTGATAGTAAGCCGGCCCGCCTGTTTTGCCGTGGAATCTCCCAAAGACAAAGCCGTATACCCGTGCGCTACTTCGTGAAGGATCACGGACATTAAAAGGATCACGAGGTAAAACAAAACCGAAACAGGATCCATAAATTTAAGCATAGCACGCTTTGTTTTTTGTATCCAGTGTTTCGAGTTTCGTATTTCGAATTTTCGCACTTGCAGAAAGCATTGCTTTCTGCTACAGTGCGGTTATATGGCACAAGCATGCGCGATTTGCGGAAAAACAAAAAATATGGCCTGGCGCCTTGTAAAACTCCGAGGAAAATACAATCCTACTGTTAAACACGCGCAGAAACCAAACCTGCAATGGATGGCTCTGCCCGGCGGCGGGCGCATTAAAGCCTGCACCAAATGCATGAAGGCTGCCGCAAAAGCAGGATAGGTTTTGCGTAATCCAAACCCGGAGTGTAGTATAGCGGCAGTATACACCCTTGGGGTGGGTGCGACCCGGGTTCGACTCCCGGCACTCCGACCAATTCAGACATTCTCCATGACAAAAATCTACTACAAGGCAGTACGAGAACATCGCCTCGTCGAGCTTGCCGATTTTAAAGTCGGCTCGTGGATTTATGCCGAGAACCCTACCCAAGACGAGTTGGATTCTTTGGCGCGCAACTTATCTTTGAATCGAGATCTGCTGGGAGACTCCATAGACCCCTATGAAGTTCCCCGCGTAGAACGTGACAACGCGATAACATACGTTTTCACCCGAGTCCCTCATGCGGAAGCCTTGCAAACAACCACCACTCCTTTGTTGATTGCCATAGGGGCAGATTTTGTTTTAACCGTTTCCCGATCTCCCTTGCCATTTCTTACCAAATTTCAGGAAGAGAAAATAGAATTCTACACTACGCAAAAAACCAAATTCTTCCTGCAGCTGTTTTCTGAAATAAACAATATTTACGCTTTCTTCGTCAACGACATTGCCAGAAAAGTCCGCAGCATCACGGTACGCTTGGAAAGCATCGGCAACAAAGAGGTAAAACAATTTGTCGTGTTTGAAAGCTCTCTGAACGACTTTCTTGCCGCTTTAATTCCTATGAACACCTCTTTGAGCAATCTTTTGTCGGGAAAATTTCTCCAGCTTTATGAACAAGATCATGAACTGGTGCAAGATCTTGTGCTTTCCAACCATCAGCTGGTGGAACTTTGCCAATCCAATATGAAAAGCATTGGGAACATACGGGAGGGGTACTCGGCCATTTTAACCAACGAGCTAAGCAGAGTTATTAAATTTCTCACTTCTCTGACCGTTATCTTAACCATTCCCATTACCATCACCGCTTTCTACAGCATGAATGTGCGCCTTCCGTTTGGCGAGTCACCCGTCGCGTTCTATACAATTGTATCTGCGGTGTTGCTCATTGCCCTCACGCTGTTGGTAGTATTTTTCAAGAAACGCTGGCTGTAAAACAAAATCCCCGCTCACGCGGGGATTTTGTTTTTGCCGTTTTACTTTACCGCATCCTTTAACCCTTTCCCTGCCCTGAACTTGGGCACGGTCGTCGCGGGAATGTTGATTTTTTCTCCGGTCGCCGGATTTCTTCCTTCGCGCGCGGCGCGGCGCGAAGTCTGAAACGTACCAAATCCGGTAAGCGCAACTGCTTTCCCTTTTCGAAGAGTATCGGTAATGCTACCTAAAAACGCGTCGAGCGCCTCGCCCGCCTGCTTCTTGGTAATGCTGGCTTTCTGAGCCATGGCTTCGAGAAGCTGTTCTTTGTTCATCCTTACTATGAGCTATGTTTATAAACGCAAACTAAAATCGACTTTATACCAATCATTAGTATACCAGCCAATTTATTCCCAAGCAATCTTTTCTTTCAGATCTTCCCGACCCTCCTGCAAAATACCCTGCGGAGATTGAGCTAATGGTTGTTGCGCAGATGGTAAAACACTCTGCATGGAGCTGGGACGCACCTTGCGGCCGCGCCGCAAGCGCCGCAACAAAGTGAATGCAACCAGAAAAACAAGGATCGCGAGAGCCGCGAGTTCCGGCGCTCCCAAATTCGAGAGCGGTCCGAACCCGGCAAGAAAACCTTTCCCCTCCTCTTCTTCACCCTGCACTTCTTCTTCAGACGCAAATGCGTTCACACTCTCCTCTACGCCCAAATCAGCCTGCTCGGCCGGGGCTTCACCGAACTGCGACAAACCTGCCTCTTCCGCGACCGCCGTTTCCTCGACAACCATTTCTGGCACATTGGAACCCGGCACTGGCATAGCTGTCGCAACGCCGGCTCCTCCCTGTGCTAATGCCTGCTGCAACTGCTGTTCCAATGCTAGTGCCTGCTCTTCAAGCTCTAACCTCATTACCAATAAAGATAAGCGCAGCGCCTCGCGTTCAACTTCCGCAAGCTGCGTGGCAATTCCTGCAAGCATCGCCTGCCTCGCCTCCGAGTCAAGGCGGACCTGCCTCTCTTCCGCGGTTAATTCATCTTCTCCGCCTGCCGGTTCCACAACAGTTTCTTCACCCTGAACGACCTCGGCGGATTCTTGCGCGTTTGCGAACGCCGGAACATTCACGGTCCCGACGACAAACCCAACTACCAAAAAGGTAGGTACGATAAGTAAAAGGTTTTTCATAGTGTTCATTTTCATATCATTTAGCTTCGACTTTTATTACATTCCGAACGATTGACTGTAAAATGTAAAGTTCAGAATCCGCCTTTTCTCCGATTGCCAAAACCAATGCCAGCAAGCAAAAGAAAAAGCGGACTCCAGACTCTACTGGAAATCCGCGTAGGTACAACTGAAAACTTCTCTCCAAGCCCCCAAAGTAAGTTGTCCACGCGCGAGAGGAGTCATAGAATCCTATATCTGTCAGAATAGCTAACCTGACGGTAGTGTCAATAGTTATTAGAACGACTTTTCCACACCACTTTTCCACAGTTCTGTGGAAGACTTTTTAAGAGTGTCCCATGACAAAGTACTGTCATTCTAGCAACCCGAAACAGCCTGTCAATAGGGACATTTTTCATGGAGATAGGACATTAAGCTCAAAAGGGGTTTTCTATTCACCGCCCATCAGATCGCTGCTTCGATCCACCACTTCCACATACTGGCCGGAAACCCACGCGTTTGGAAAATCAGGGTGCACAATTTTATACCAGTTGTTCTGCAATTGGGTATATTCATAAACCTCTCCGGGCAGAACACGGCCTACCTGCCTAGCCTGCGTAGAGCCGCTCTCGCGCACATTCAGGAATCCCACGCCGGTTTCCAAAATGCGAATCCGCGGATTTTGCGCGGGCTGTTCTACTTCTGGCTTGATCTGTTCGCTTCCTGTCACAACCACTTCTTTGGGCTCGGACACGGCTTCATTTACTACAATAACCGTATTCTCGGTTGTCAGAAATACATACAAACTAAAAGCAAAAACCGCAACCACCATAGCGATCAATAGCATTGGCATAACTTTGCTATTTTGAGGTATCATAATATATATAGTATATCACACAATGAAATTCTCAATCAACCTTTCCGGCAAAACTCTTTATACATTTATGCGCGAATGCGGTTACGCCCCCGCCTTCGCCCCGAGGAAGCCCGCCGCAGCGGGCGGAGGCGGACAGGAGTCGGCGTTTCACCGATTCTTAGCGGGGCGTTCTTACCCAAAGTTTCACGCGTATTGCGCGCCTGCCCAAGACGCAAAAACCGCCATCATCAACCTCCACTTGGATCAAAAACAAGCAAGCTACAAAGGCTCGCACGCCCACAGCGCGGAACACGAAGGTCCGCTCCTGGACGAGGAAGCCGCCCGCATCAAAGCGCTAAGCAGATAAAACGCAGGGGAAGAGATGCGAGCGTTAGGGGAGAATTTGCGCCTTAATTTTCTGCCACCACGGCTTATCGTACTGCTCCAAAAACTTAATACCCTGCTCGTAAATCTCCTGGAAAAATTCATTGCCCACCCGCACTTCTTCTGCGCACTTTGCGATAAGAGAAAGTTTGTCTGCCACTTTCACCATTTGCGCCTCAATAGTTTCACCCGCTCCTTCTTCATTCCACAATGCAACATAGTGGGCGGCAAGCTCTTTGGGAAGATCTGCGAACACCTCGCCAATCATCTCTTTATTTACTTTGGCAATCGCCTTTTCCATCTCAGTGGAATAATGCTTAAACGGCGTAACGATATCGCCCGAAAACATCTCCTCCATATCGTGCACCAGCGCCATTTCAAGAGCCTTCTGTTTATCCACCGTATGCCCACTTTGCTTTCCCAGCAAATGGCAAAGAATACTCACGATATAGGCAACAAAATATGAGTGATCGGACACACTCTCGGGAAAATGCTGGGGCTTTAAGTTAAACCGCATCACATGCGCCAACGATCTATTCTGTAAATGTTTAAACACCGAACTCATGGTTGTATTATAACAAAAAACGCCATCTTCGAAATGACGTTCTTTGGATGCCCATAGCCCCTCCAAATAAGACTCCCGGAATAATCCAGGTGGGTGCCGCAGTCCGCCGCCAAGGCGACAGAATCATTATCCGGCTCCCTTGAAACGCTTTAATGCGGATCTTATATGAAGGGATACCTGGGCACTTTTATTATACCATATTCCCTTGACTGCCTGTCAATATGGACAAGCCTCCTTATTTCATTCGTTCCTTGTCGAATATGGTTTGGCGCTGATCGAGAGGCACCTTCATCATGTCGAGCCAGAACTTCCGCAGCAATACGGTGGCGATTCCAAGGCCCGTACCAAGCAGTAACAATGCCATATACATCGTTACAGAAGCAACTGTTATGTCGGTGCCGCCCGCGAATCCTCCATACAAATAGGCAAACCAACCGGCAAAGCTAAAAAAGTAAGCCGGGGCAAGCTCAAACCAATTCGTAAGCTCAAGCATCACAATAGAAGTACCCGCAATGAAGATAAGCACGGGCAAAGCAAGCGTACCTCCCAAGAACCCGGTAAACGTAGGAGCCAAATATACTACCAGCACTCCTGCGACCGTGCCGCCTACCAACCCAATAAGCTCTTTTGGCACGCGGCTCAACTTCCCCGCTCCAGCTCCAAACACTAACGCCCAACTCAAGAACGGCACCCACAACACCAAGGCGTTGGCGGATCCTATGGCAACCCACAGCGCGGCAAGCACTCCTACTGAAGCTGCGACTGGCAAGAATTTCCCGAATGTCATGCTGTTTTTTTATAGTTATGATATTATAGACAAATACGAAAACGACCTTTATCGAAATTCTTTGCTTTTATTATACTTGAACCATGCCTCCGCAGAAAATAACTTATCCACATCCGCCAACTCGCCTCGCTTCCCGTCTCGACTCGGTCGAGCCGAGGCGGACGGCGGGCGGACCCGGGCGCACCCGTACGCTTGCCGACAAACCCAGAGGAATAAAACGCCCTATTTCCGAAAAAGAAAACCGCCGACAACAAGAGCTTTTGTTCGCGCTCGAAAAAGTTTCCCATGTGCTGACGGTTCAGGTGCAGTTGCAGAAAATTTTGGAGGATATGGCAGCCATTGTGGCAAAAGCACTGGGGGCGAAGTGGATAAACTTTTGGGAACTCACTCCCGACAAAAAATCGGTGCACATCAGCGCTAGTTCCGGCATGAAACAATCCTATATTGACCAGTCAAAAGAGCACCCTATTCGAGTTGGTACTGCTTGGATTGGCAGGGCGGTAAAAACCGGCAAAATATGGGGGACAAATGACATCCTCACCGACTTCCACCTCATGAAAGACCTCGGACAAAGCTGGAAAGACGCGGTAAAAAAGCAAGGCTACCGCGCGCTTTTGTGCGTTCCCACCATAAGCAGACGTGGAATCGTGGGGGGGATGTGCGTGTACTATCCGGATCCGCACGAATTTACCGATTTTGAAATGCGTTTGATGACAATTGCCGCAAACCAAGCGGCAACCGCCATTACGAACTCACAGATCTTTGATGATCTCATTGCCGAGAGGAACAAAACCATCGCTATGCTAAACAGCCTTGCCGATGGATTAGTAGTGTACGATCTCCGTGGAGTCATAACTGCCTTCAACCCAAGAGCAGAGGAACTGCTTTGGCTCAATCGAAATACGGTTCTGAAGAAAAATATACATACCATTCCCACGCGGGGGAAACAGGAACTTCAAAATCTCAAAGAACTTTCCCTTCTTGAGATGCACGAGTTTGAAAGCCGCGAGTTTTCTATTGCCGCCCCTCAACGCATTAGTTTGTTAATCACCCACCTGCCCGTGCGCGACGCGCAAGATCGGAAGATCGGCACGATGAGAGTACTCCATGACGTTACCAAAGAAAAAGAGGCCGAAGAACTCAAATCCAGCTTTATCTCCATTGCGTCACATCAGCTCCGCACTCCGCTTTCCGGCATCAAGTGGGCTTTAAATCTGCTTCAAGAAGAAACCAGACAATCTCTTTCCCCGCAGCACCAAAACCTCATCGCAAAAACCTACCAAACAAATGAGCATTTGATTTCCCTCGTAAACGACCTCCTCGATACTTCACGCATTGAGGAAGGGCGATTTGGATACGAATTCCAAAAGACCGATCTTCTTTCCCTGGCGCAGAGAACTCTAGAAGATCTTGCTCCCCTCATCGCAGAGAAACCAAAAGTTAAGATCGCATTTGAAGCGCCGGCCACTCCCCTTCCGCTTATTTCTGCCGATCCTAAGAAGCTAACAATGGCGCTCTACAATGTGTTTGAAAACGCGATTAAGTACACTCCAAAAGGGCACATTAAAATTGTGTTCAAGCTCACTCTCGCTTCCATAAACATTATCGTAAGCGATGAGGGAATCGGAATCCCCAAAGAACAACAGAAGTTTCTCTTCACCAAATTTTTCCGCGGCCGCAACGCCATCTTGCTGCAAACGGAAGGATCGGGACTTGGACTCTGGATTGCAAACGAAATCATTAAAAGGCACAAGGGGAAAATTGTGCTTGTCGAAAGCGCGGAAAATGAGGGAACAACATTTCTCCTGCGCTTTCCGATAGACGCCAAACGCATGCCTAAGGGCAAGGTTAAAGGCCTATAAAATAGTTGCGCAAACTCTCATATCGTGGCATAGTAAAACTAGACCTTAAAAGCATCCCATATCCTAAGGAGAGCCGTCATGAGAATGAAGTGGCTGTGGGTTTCCAGCGTCTTTTTCTGGGTCGCCCTGTACGCGACCTTCGCCACGATCTCTGTACAGGCAGAGCGCGCCGCGCAGTTCGCCCTGTTCGGCGTTGGCATAATGTTGGGATTCTTTGGAGCAGGACTTCTATTCGTAAGAATTCCAATCGGCCTGCTCGCAACCCGCATGGACAGAAAACTTCTGTTCTTTGTCGGGCTGTGCGTCGTTCTCGTCGGCAACATCGTTGTGCCGGTTGCCTCCCCTAATCCTATCGCGCTCTTCCCCTCTCGCTTCTTGCTGGGAGTGGGAGCTGGATTCTGGATAGTATCGAGCGTGATGTTTGTTGAGCACCACGACGACAAACCAAAAGCTACGTCACGCATCACACTAACCTACGCTCTTGGAATTACAATCGGCGGACTCGGCGGAGGCGTACTCGCCAATATCGGAGACTGGAACACGCCCTTTTGGGCAGGTGCTATCGCAGCTGGATTTGCGATAGCCACCCTTCTCCCAGTACGCGATATGGTCGAGCCGGCCGCGCCGCTTTCTCTGCGAGAGTTCCTCCAGCTTTCCCGACAGCCACAACTACTAATGGTGTCGACGCTTGGGGCGCTCATGTTCTTCGTGCTCACAGCGACAGTTTTGGGTTTCACCCAGAACTTCGCCGCGCGGCTCGGCGCCAATCCTCTGTGGCTTGGCATCGTCTACTTCGCAATGCTCGCGCCCTACTCGCTTACCATAAGCATAGCGCATAGAGTACGCAGCAGAATCGGCACTGATTTCACTCTTGCGCTTGGGTTTGTCGCCGGAGGGATAGCAACAATGCTTATTCCTTTTGCAGGAAGCGTTGTCGTGCTTTCCCTTCTTCAGACCGTAGTTGGCGCAGGTCTGGGGCTTGTGTACTCCAGCTTGATGTGGCTGGCCATCAAAGACACTCCCCATAAAAACGAGAGCATGGGAGTGTTTCAAACGATCTACGCTCTGGGATTCTTGATGGGCCCGATTCTCACCGGCCGAGTAGTAGGTACGACCTCGCTTGAGGCGGGATTTTTCTTAAACGGCGGCCTTGCGCTCGCTGCCTTTGCGGCAATCGCGGCGTTCACCCTACTTCGAGGGTTCAGCATGCGATTCCGAAGATTCCCTCGCCTTGAGTAAAAGCCCCCAGCACACTGCCAGGGGCTTCTTTTTATTCCAGAATTCCGTCTAAATTAACGTCGTAGAGAATTTTTTCCTGAATTATCTTATATTGCATGAGTTCGTCTTTGGAAAACCAATGGGGAATTTCTTTCTCCGCCTCTTCATGCGTGCCTGACGCATGGATAAGATTTCGCACCGCACGGCTATCTCCATCTGCCATTTGATAAGAATCGAGCATATAGTCGCCCCGGATGGTCCCCACGTCTGAGGAACGGGGTTCTGTGCCTCCGGTGAGCTTTCGCACCACCTCCACGGCATGCGCGCCCTGCCACACCATAGCCACCACCGGGCCTGCTGTAATATATTTTTTAAGCCCTTCGAGCACACGCTGTCCTACCTCTTCAGGATTCTCGGAAGGGGGCGTTAACCCTCTCTTTTTATAGCTTTCAATTGCTTTTTCCCCTACTTTCCGCTTCCAGCTAGGATCCAGCAAATAATGTTTCTCCACCATTTCTTCTGAAGGGACAAACATCTTCAAACCCACGAGCTTCAATCCCACGCGTTCGTAGCGATTGATAATCTCGCCCACGAGCGAGCGTTGAATGCCGTCGGGCTTAATAATCGCGAGGGTTTGTTCTTCTTTTGGATGTGTCATAACAAAGGCTGACTTATTATTTACTTTACCAAATGCGCATTGCTGTTCCGTCACTTGTTATGAGTATATCCCCATTTAAGTCTGAACGCAAGACGGGGATGCCAAACGCGGCGAAACGTTCCAGCACCTCTTGAGCAGGATGCCCATAGCGGTTTTTCGCCCCTACCTGTATAACGGCAATCCGGGGCGATAAGGCGGCAAGAAAAGATTCAGAGCTCGAGGTCTTGCTGCCGTGGTGAGGCACTTTCAGAACATCTGCGCGCAGATTATCTTTTTCCTCCAGCAATTTCTGCTCAATTGTTTTCTCAATATCGCCAGTAAAGAGGAAAGAACGACCACCAAACACGAGCCGAGAAATAATAGAAGTATTGTTTACCGCTCTGGCGCTAGCTATAGCAGAAGCGTCAGGATACAAAATCTCCAGAAAAGCGTTTGCGGAATTTTGCGACCAGACGAGTTTTTGCGGAGCGCGAGCCAGAATGACTCGAGCATCTTCTGCCAGAAGCGCTCTCTCCCAAGCCGCGAAAATATTGGTGTCCTTCTCTACGCCAGTCCACAAAACATTCTTCACGGCATAGCGCTTAAGCACATCCACCAAGCCGCTTATATGGTCTGCTTCCGGATGGGTTAAAACCATCAAGTCAATTGTTTGGTCCCAAAAAGGCATTGCTTTACCAAGCTTTTCACTGACTACTGAACTAGGCCCGCCGTCAATCAAAATTTGATGGGCTTGGGGCGTTTCGACAAAAATTGCATCGCCTTGCCCGACGTCAAAGAATGTTACGCGCAAACCACTCCCAGCCGCCACATACCCCCAAGCTACCCAATTGGCAAATAATAAAGCGCACAACAGCCCTATTGCATATCCTCGCCATTTCTCCATTGGATTATTCTAACACAAAGCCACGCCAGATATGGCGTGGCAGAGACATTGTGGCCAAAATCCCTAATATACTTTATGCCGCGGACATCGGAAGGATCTTGAACATCCCCGTTCCACAAACAGGGCAAGTTCCTTTCATAGCGGGGCGCGTGCCGCCGCCTTTCTTCTTGATCTCGGTCTTTTCCTCGTTCGTCATCTCGCGCTTTGCCTTACACTTTACGCAGTAGCCTTCGGTTGGCATAGAAAAAATAAATAATTAAAGCTGATAGAATGACCTTGAACTATTACTTTAGCTTAAATTAAAGCAGAGGATACGTCAAGCTTCTTTTCCCCACTCCCTCTCGAATATACACATGAACTCCCCGCTTAGAGGAGTTCATGTATAGTCTTATCTTCGGAAGTCTCTTCGTGGCCTGCTGTCTCGGTGCTTGCTGTAGCAGTCGCTACAATACACCGGACGGTCGCCGCTTGGCTTAAACGGCACCTGGGTATCTTTGCCGCAATCGGCGCATACCGCAGGAAACATTTCACGTTCGAATCGTCCGTACTGATTCTCGTTTTCCACTAGTATTGAGAAGTTAAAATCAACTTCGGTTCTCAGTGTGCCACTTTTTTATGAAGGCACAATACTACATATACTTCGACGAGAGTACACGGGTATCGTATCACCCCTTGACCTGTTTTGTCAACCCCGCTTATAAAAGCCAAACCCCCCTTTGTGGAGGAGGTAAGGAGGCTTTCTTCTGTGGCCCGAGGGCTCTCCGCCTGCTTTGAGCCCTCGGGCCCGGTGCTAAGGAGAATCTCTCGCTGCCATAGTAAGTTTACGGCTTTATTTTTTTATTCGACCTTTTTTGCCCCCTTCTTTTTTCTCAGTAAAATAGTTAATGTTGTTTGTTTTTTAAACCTTTCTTCCACTTTCATTATATTTTTTATTCCATATGCTGTCAATATCTAAAACAACGAATCATTGCTCGCGTTTAACTTGTGCGGTTTTCCACAAGTTATTAACAACACGTCTACTGCAAAAATACAGAGATAATGGTGAGAACGCCAAACAGAAAAACAAAATAAGCAAAATTAACGTTGCGGGCAATACGGAACAACAGATGAATACTAAGGATACCGAAAAGAAACGCGAAAATAGCGCCAAAAATCAAGGAGGTATTCAGCTCAATCCCCCCTTTCGCGTACAAAAAAATATTGGCGCCAAGCACTGCCGGCAAGCTCATTAAAAAGCTTATGCGCAGAGCGGTGGTGTCTGAATAGTTTCGCAAAAGCAAAGCAGAAATAGTTAAACCGGAACGCGAAAGCCCGGGCAAAACCGTAAGCCCTTGGATAACACCAAGTAGAGCGCTGTCGCGATCCTGCAAATCCGGGGCCTCTTTCTGCGCGGCGCGCTTTTTCCGTTTTGCCTGAAATTGCAAAAGCGCGGTTCCCAAAAGCAATATCCCAACGCTTCCGGTAACAACTTTTGTAGAAGCCATTATGTCCCGTTCTACGGAAGGCAAAATTACTGCAAACACAAGGTAGCCGACTGCCGCGCCCAAAAGCGTCGAGAGCAAGAGAAACCGAGCCATCCGTTCAGTCTCGCCTTCCTGGAATATGCGGCGAGGACGAAACAGTATTTTTATAAGAGCAATTACGTCATCGCGCAAATACCACGCTGCTGCCAAAAACGTACCGAGATGCAAAAACAGGGCAAATCCAATGAGTTCCGTTACGGTTTCTTCTCCTCCGAAGAAATTTGCTTTCACGAGTATAACAGCCGCTTCCGAGCTTATCGGCAGCCACTCTGTGATTCCCTGAATTATTCCTAATATAATTCCTTCAAGCATAACACATCATGCATACTTATCCCCAAAACCTATATTTTCGAGAGACAAAAGGTTCTAATCCCCATGCGCGGCCAGCACGAAAAACCGCAAGTGCCACGAACGCCAACGCATAGACGATATGCTCGTCAACAAGAACCGAATTCATACCAATATAGGGTACCGTAATCTGCGGGAAGAATTCAAACGCTTTCATCTCAACAGCCGGGAAATAATAAAGCAGCATTAATATCGCTCCACCTATTGAACTCACGCGCACAAACACGCCAAGCAAGAGCGAAACGCCAAGCAACGTAAGGCCCCATTCGTTTACGAGGTTTGTGATAGGCAGAATCCCGGGTGATGCCAACCAGCTGTAAAATGCCGGAAATGTTTTTGCGTTGTTGAGGTATCCCGCCGCCGACCAGTCAGAATCCAGCACCTTCGTAATCCCCGTGTAGAAGAACAGCAACCCCAACCCCACCCGCAGCAAGAATAAAGAGCTTTTTTCGTACAGAGTCATTTATATAGTATACACCAAACACGCCGACAATCCCACCGTTTGTCTATACCAAAGTGTAGGTTTCCTGGAGGAGGCGATTGGCGAGCGAGGGGTGGAAACCGAATTTTTTCTGCAGATCGGACAGAGAATACTGAAGGAGATCGCGCACAAACATAAGATTTTGTTTTGCAAACTGCTCTTTTACAAAGCGATTAGCCGATGACAATACTGTTACTGGATACAGGGACTTCCCTTCTATAAGTTGCTCTAAGCTTCCCGATTTTGGATATTGCCAGCCAAGAAGCTGGATATTCATGCAAGTAGCATAGGTAATCGCACTTTTGGTAAACTTGGTGTTCGTAACCACCCATGCTACGTGTTTTTTCTCCTCAAATTTTTTATGTGCCGCCGTAATGTCCAAGAATCTGGCATATGAGTACATTGCCACCTGCACATCGGTTTTGAATCCCCTTCTATTGTGATATTTGAGTTCTATAATATGGTGCACATTCTCTTTTTCTGCCAGAATGTCAATTTCGTGGGAAAGACAATGCCCCTTCATAATTGTCCCCACTTGAGTTTTGTATCCATACTCTCGTAGAATGGCTGCCACATATTCTTCAAAGAAAAATCCGGCAGGCCCAAGCTCCATAATGGCGCTTCGCAGGCGGTATCGCGCGGCGAGCAGTAAATCTTCTTTCGCGAGGTAGCGCACGGTCTTCTTTTCTATTTGTTCGGTGCTGGCGTTAGGACGAAGCTCTTGTTCAACCAAAACACACACTTTCCGCACCACTCTATCGGGCGCGCCTGCGAGCCGAAGCGAACGACAGAACTTATCGCGATCAAATGTTTCCGTTTCTCCGGAACCCTTCAAAATATCCATGATAAATGAAATAAACTGATATGACAAACAAAGATGTAGTCAACAAGCCGGAAACCAAGCAGTAGAAACAAAGCGCGTCCAGCAAAACTATCTGCGCGAACACAAACCAAAGCGTAGCTAAAAATCCTCCTATCGGCAAAAGCACAGCCCCCTTCAGAAATACCGCGTTTTTACGATCAAGAAACGCGACAATCAAAAGCAAAACCGCAAGGTAGTAAAAAGCTCCAAACAGCGCCACAGGCATCCCAAATACAGTGGCATACTGGCTGCTTAAGACCTGTTCGCATCCATTCAAAATAGAACAAGGTATTTCAAACCCGAGGTAATGCTTGGCTGTAAGGTAAGCAGCATCGAGAAATCCCGCGAAACTCAAACCCAGCATGCAAAATATCCACCAGCGGGGCACGGGTTTACTCTGCAGGTTCTGCGGAAGTTCCATGTTGCTCTAGAGCCGCCAACACAAGCTGGCGGAGTTGTTCATACGTTTGCGGGTTTGAAATCCGCACTCCCCTGAAGAAAAAAGAGGGGGTACTGTTTAGGCCATCTGCAAGCGCGGACGCATAATCTTCTTGCACGCGATCGCGCACTTCGTTTGATTTCAAATCGTTGCGAAATTGCTGCTCGTCCAAACCCACAGAAACGGCGTATTCCGCGAACGTATCCTCGGGGTTGGATATTTTCGCCCACGAAGATTGTTTTTCGAACAAAACATCGTGCATTTCCCAAAATTTTCCCTGGAGAGCTGCTGCTTGCGCCGCTCGCGCTGAAAGCTCCGCATTCGGGTGAATTTGCCGCAAAGGCAGATGGCGATACGCAACCGCTATTTCGCTGCCGAATTCCTGCTCCAACTGCTTAATAAGGGGAACGTACGCAGCGCACGCGGGACACTGAAAATCACCGTACTCTACCAACACCAATGAAGAATCACGATTCCCCTTGATATTGTCGCGCGCGGAAACAGGAAGGGAAAGTTGCGAGCCAAAGCCATTTTGTTGATCTTGAGCAGGAGGGGTAGCGAAAGAAAGCACCAGAAAAATTCCGGCCGCAACCGCAACGCCTACTCCACCCCAAATAAAAATACTTTTCATAATTTTCCTAATTCTGCATCAATAATTGCTTTTAAGTTGGCGTATGGAAGCGCGCCCCGGACAGGAGTATTATTCACGAAACTTCCCGGCGTACCGGCTATGCCAAAACTTACACCCTCCTGAAGTTGCGCTTCTACTTTATTTGTGTATGTGTGCGCGCTCACGCATGTATCAAACTGAGCCATATTAACTCCAACTTGCTCTGCGACTTCCCGATAGAGCGCATTACCCAAGCGCTGTTGATTTGCAAACATCGCGTCCGCGAACTGCCAAAAACCCTCTGAACCCTTTTGTTCGCCCACACATTCTGCGGCTTCGGCCGCCGGCCTTGCTTCAGGATGAATCTGATCAAGCGGGAAATGCCTGTATATCCATCTCACCTGATCACCATATTCTTCTAACGCCTGTAGCATTGTTGGATGAAACTGCCTGCAGAACGGACACTGAAAGTCGGAGTATTCAATAATCGCAATAGGAGCTGAAGGATTACCCCGAATATAATCTCCGGCGCTTACGGTAGGAACTGAACCGACAACTTTATTATCTTCGGGCAGGTCGCCTCCTGTTTGCGCGGACAAACCTTGCTGGGCAGGAATATTCAAGCCTCCGGTAGCGAAGACCGCAATTGCTATTATTACTCCCGCTCCAAGAATTGAGGCAGGAACGAACAGTTTTTTGTAGTTTTCCATAAAAAAGTTAGCTTATTATATACCCTCTAGCCTATCATATGAACTTAGCCTCTCGCAAGATGTTCGTATGCTGCAGTAGCTGCCACAGCCCCCGTAGCCGCCGCTGTAATATCCTGCTTAAAACTACCGAAATGCGTCGTGGCGTCGCCCGCCGCGAAAATACCGGGCACCCGCGTTCGCATCATATTATCCACCTTCATATATCCTTTCTCGTCCAGCTCAAGTCCCAGCTGGTCGGCAAATGCTCTGTCTGGATCGAAGCCAATTTCAATAAACATACCGTCTACCACTAGATCGTCTGATTCTTCGCCGGTTTTATGCTTTGTACTCGAAAGAACCAACTTTTCCAACTTCTGCGCTCCTACGATCTCCTTGATCTCGTGGTCGAGCAATACCTCTACTTTATCTCCGAGGTTTTTCATGCGTTCTGCGTTTATTGGCTCTGCGTGCACCTCTGAACCCCGCACAATTAAATAAACTTTCTTTGCGTATTCTGCCAGGAAATTTACCCCTTTCACTGAAGAGTCACCTCCACCCACCATTGCCACAGTTTTGCCGCCATACAAAGGACCGTCGCACGTCCAGCAATAGTGCACTCCATTGCCCGTAAGCTCTTTTTCGTTGGGAAGATTGAGATGGCGCCTTCGAGAACCAATGGCAAGAATCACCGTTGCTCCCTCGAACATTTCTTTTTCGGTGGCCACGCGGAATCCGTTTTCGCTTTTCTCAATGTTCACCACCCGTCCTTTTGCGATTTCCGCGCCCGCCTCTACTGCCTGCTCTTTCATTATCTTCATCAACTCATATCCGTCGAGCGCCTTCACTCCAGGATAATTCTCAATTCGCCCTGCCGTACTTGTTTCCCCGCCAAATTCCCCCGCGACCACAAGGGTGGACATTTTATATCTGCCCGCGTACAACGCGGCAGCCAACCCCGCCGCTCCCGAACCTACAACAATGAGATCATACTTCATGCCCATATCGTATCATTTTATTTTCTTCTAGCTCAAGAGGGCATTCCAGTCTGCCGAAAATCGTTCCACCCCAACATCCGTCAGCTCATGTGAAATGTCAAACGCGGTCCAGTCTTGTTCCAAGTTCAATTCTTCGTAAAGAATAGGTGTAAGCGCTTCTGGCTTATAAAAGTCCTCACGCGCCGGCAAGCCTGCTTGAGCCCACTCTCGCAGAACTTTGAGGGGACTTGTGAGAATATCGGAACCCAATTGAACTGCCGCGAGCAGATGGTGAAGATTCCGCACGGACGCGGTTAAAACTTCCACATGACCATCGCCTTTTTGGTACATCTTTAAGATATTCTCAATCAAATCCATACCATTCTCTCCCCGATCGTCAAGCCGGCCGATAAAGGGAGAAAGGAATACGTTGCCCCTTTTTGCGCCGCGCGTAGCGGCATACACGGCCGCTGCCTGTTGTTGTGAAAAAACAAGCGTCATATTCACACGCATACCTTCTTTGACACTCTGTTGAGCCGCCTTCAGCCCTTCCCTGGTTGTAGGATATTTAATATGGGCGTTTGGAATCCAAGCGAACATTTCTCTCCCTTGCCTAAGCATCTCTTCGGCGCTCGTGTGTTTGTCCGCGTACACCTCAATAGATACGGAACCTTCGGGGATAACCCGTGATACTTCCTCCACGACTCCACGGTAAAACCCGAGGAGCTCCTCCCTGGTGAACTTTTTTCCCGCGGTTTCGGGATTTTTCGCTATGAGAGAGGGATTCGTTGTTTGCCCATCGAGAAATCCGAGAAACGCCATTGTTTCTTTTGTTTCTGCCGGATCTCCGCTGTCCAAAAATATTTTTGTTCTCAAATTCTCTGGTTTCATATTTTGTAAGGCTAAGCCTTACTCAAGCATTAAATGCTCAATCGTATTAATTTTTCGCGTTGTCAAAGCATTCTCGACAAAATCTTTGTATTTTGCTGGGTCAGCGAAAAGGCTATGCGCGACCCCTTTATCAATAATTGGAGAATCTCTTTCACCCAAGTATTCAAGGTGAGTACTCCACGAATATGATTCTGCAAACTGCATTATT
>MHTS01000010.1:0-394 GCA_001824915.1 Candidatus Wildermuthbacteria bacterium RIFCSPHIGHO2_01_FULL_48_27b
TCGTACCAGCGGCCAAAAATACTAATATCAAAGCCGAGGATGCCGAGGAGGAAGTTGAGGAAGAGCCAAGAAAACAGCAAAATGAGCACTCCTTTGCCCACCGCAGACCAGATCGTTCGCGCTTTTGCCATAACTTCGGGTCCTCCGAGCTGAAAGAAGAATATCGCGCCGGTAGCCACCACGAGCACGGCAATAATGAGCGGTACAAGCTTCCAGAGCGCGAAGTTGAGCAGATTTTGCACGAGCAAGAAGAGGTGCTTAAGCTCACACGAGTCGGTTTCATGCCACGGAGTGGCTGGGTCGTCGATAATCGCGCCGCACGGAAGCAGGCCGTAGCGCGCAGGCGCGCCGTAGCGCATTTCAACTGCGGCTTCCCTGGTAAATTCTCCGTCTG
>MHTS01000010.1:424-10389 GCA_001824915.1 Candidatus Wildermuthbacteria bacterium RIFCSPHIGHO2_01_FULL_48_27b
TTGCTCGGAAAGTAAGATTGTACACGCCAGCTTGGGAAAGGAGAATTTTAGTGTTTTCTCCTGTGGGGTTGCTAAAGGTTATCATTCCGGGGCCGGTTCCGGACCACTGGATATCCAGCCCCGAGCTGGGAAGTCCGTCGTCTGCCGCGCTTCCTTCAAGAACAATGGGAAGAAATCCAAAATCAACCTCGCGCACGGCAGGCCCGGCAATGCTCACGTCGGGCGGATTGTTGCTCACTATTACATCGATGGTATCTGAACCAATGGTTGAACCGTCGTCTGCTGCCAGCTCAAAGCGGTAACTTCCGCTTCCGGTAAAGGTTGCAGTTGTGGTTTCAGAGTCGTCGGGGTCTATAGTTACTTTGCTTGCGTCTCCTTCAATAAGTCTCCATTCTACGCTATATGCGGCGGGAACTCCATCGTCGGTTACGGTGCCCGTAAGAGTGGCGTTTACCGAAGGCAAGCCAAAATTTATAGATTGATCTGCCCCCGCATCCACTATAGGCGCGCTGTTTGAGCTGAAAAATTCTTCTGCTTGGTTTGTGTTGCCGACAAGGTCCTGTGCCCGAATGCGCACTCCGCATGAATTTGCTCCGCTCGATGTGCACCAGCTGCTTCCCAAAATAGTCTTTGTTTTGCTGGATCCGCAATCAACGCTCCCTCGATCAACCCATGCGGCAGAGCCGTCTTTTGTAAATAATCGGCAGGTATCTATATTCGTATCTGTCGCGGTATAGGTTATGTCAAAGTCTCCGATTTGCGCGGAGCCTGCGGGAGGATTTGTGATTGATACAGAAGGGTTTGTGCGGTCAATAGAGAAATTTCGTTCCGCTTGCGCAGTGTCGGCCACTATCCTTACCCCGCATGCATTCGATGCCTCCACGCCGCACCATGTAGGTACCTGGATTGTTGTTGAACGGCTCGATCCGCAGGAAACAGTACCGCGATTTTGCCACGATCCGCTTGCTCCGTCGCGCGTTGCAAGACGGCAGGTTGCTGCGTTGTCGGTGCTGTATTGAACGGTAAAGTTCGCGTTTTGCCACGATCCCGCAGCAGGAGCGGTGATGTCTGCAGTAGGAGACGGCGGTGGAGGCGGTGGCGGAGGAGGGGGCGGCGGTGGGGGGGGTGGCGGTGGCGGCGGAGGAGGGGGGGGTGAATCGCATGTCCCATTAGTGCACCCAAAAGCACATGTTTGTACGAGTGTTAGGGAACATAAACTATCTCTAGAGTACACATCGTATGCGCCGCTAAAAAATGTATTAGTTCCGTTAGAGCAAAAATTTCCCGTGGCGCAGTGCCCGCAGGTAGGGCTGCTCGCACAGGTCCAACCCGCTCCTAAACCTGCAGCAGAACAAAGAAATTGCGCGTTGCTATTATTAATGCAGAAGAATTGATGGGCTGCCCCTGCTTTGCCAGTCCAGAATAAGATAGCCAAAATCCCAAATAAGAGGCCGAAAATGATTCTTTGAGTCATAGATTCTCCCTCTCTTTAGTAGGGTATGGCAGCGCAAAATTCTGAAATTTATTAGCAACAATTTGTATTTCTCCAGAAAACTCCGCTCCTTTATGCGCGATAGGGCGGGAAAGAACTATAGTGATTTTCCAAAACGTTTCTTCCGGCGCGGGCGGCAGCTGGAATTCCGGTTGTTCCCTCTTGAGAGTTTCTACCGCAATAGCGGTCCCGGGAAAATTGTCTTCTGCGAACCGCACTGTTTCTTGGCAAATGGCATACAGCTCCACGATTTGTTTGAATTTTTCGCAAGGAACTTCGTATCGGTTTTGCCCCACTTCCTTGTCAGGAATTTCAGATCGCAGCAACGCAATCCAGAACCAACCGCTCAAAACAAGGACGGCGAGCAAAAGAACCGTGATAATGCCGAGTTTCATTTCTCTATTATAGAGTGTTTGTGAGGTTTATCCAATCCTGTACGGATAATGTTTCAGCGCGGCGCGCGGGTTCAATGTCGTTGGAGCAGAGCCACTGCTCGGTTTTTTCACGCGACAGGCCGAATCCCGCAGATAAGTTATTCACAAGTTGCTTTCTGGGCTGTTTAAATCCAGCTTTTACCACTGTGAAAAACTTGGGGAAATCTATGGAATAAGGCTGGGGGAAAGGTGTGATTTGCAGAATGGCGGCGTCTACCTTGGGTTTGGGCCAGAATGCAGTTTTTTTGATATAGGAAATGATTTTTGGTGTTGCGTACACTTGTACTGACGCAGCAAGAATGCTCATTTTTGGCGGTTTTGCGCAGATTCTTTGCGCAACCTCCTTCTGCACGATAAGCGTCATTGAGTAAGGCTTAGCCTTACTCGCTTCAAGGAATTTTCTGATGGTTGGCGCGGTTATGTAGTAGGGTAAGTTCGATACTAGTTTGTAGTTTGTGGCCGGCAGTTTGTAGTTGGATTTCAGGGCGTCTCCGTGGATTATCTCTATATTCTTGAATTCAGAGAGAGTTTCTCGCAAAATCTCAATCATTTTTGCGTCTTTTTCAACAGAGATAACTTTTTTTGCCAGCTGGGCAAGCTCTTGGGTTAAAGTGCCAATTCCGGGCCCAATCTCTAAAATGGTGTCGTTGGACTGAATAGAAGAGGCGGCCACAAGTTTCCTGATGGCCCCTCGGTCAATCAGAAAGTTCTGGCCAAGCCCTTTGCTGGGCCGGATGCCGTGTTTTGCGAGTATTTCTTTAACAAGACGGAGAGAAGTCAAGGTCATAAATCCTACGAATTACGAATATGCAGGAATATACGAATTCTACAACGTGTTTCACTATTCGTAAATTCGTATACATTCGTCATTCGTAGAGGTGTGGATAACAACCTTGACCTGGAAAGATAGAAAGGGTATAAAGGAGGATAAGTCTATGAGGAACCGGGACGACGAAATCTCGAGTCAGCGTAGAGCACGAACACCTCTTTTGTACGTAGCTCTGGGAGCTATTTTTTTGTTGGCCGTAACCGGAATAAGCTTAAAAGCATTAGCTCATTCCCCCGGGACTCAAGTGAATATGCTGCTTTTAGCGCAGGCTTCTCAAGGAGGAAACAGGCAGCTTCCCTTGCAAGTTCGGCCGGCTTCTGCCGTAGCATTTGAAGCTCCAGAACTCGTTTTGCTCGACAAAACGAGCGTGAGGGCCATAACCCCTCCCCAGAACCTAAGCGCGAGTGTGCTCGGAGCTCTTATTGGCGACTCTTCGACCGATTCAGGAAGCAGCCGGGAGGTTCAGCATTATGTGGTAGAAAAAGGCGATACAATTGCTTCTTTGGCAGAGCGCTTTGGCATTTCAGCCGACACAATTATATTGGCAAACAATTTAAACTCCTCTTCCCAACTCACTCCGGAAGAGGAGTTGCTCATCTTGCCTACCTCGGGAGCCCTGCACTTGGTGCGGCCGGGCGATACGCTAAGCGAGATTGCTGTGTGGTATAAAGGCGATATAGATGAGATTCTGTACTTTAACGAAATAACTGACGCAAAAGATATTTTCGTGGGGGATCTTTTAATTATCCCGGGCGGAATCAAGCCCGCGCAACTTCCCGCGGGCAGGCTTACGCAATTGGCCGGAGGGTACTTTATGATGCCAGTGCCTCGCTCTTATAAGATTACGCAGGGGTTGCATCCGTTCAACGCGATTGATTTTGCAAATGGCACCTGTGGAGGGCCGGCGTATGCGGCAGCTAGCGGACTTGTACAGAGAGTGGGGTACGATGGCGTAGCCGGCAATTATGTGCGGATTATGCACGACAACGGCGTGGTTACGCTTTACGGCCATCTTTCAGGGCAGACCGTGAGTTCGGGAGAACGAGTCGGGCGAGGCCAAATTGTGGGCTACATTGGCTATTCAGGATACACAATTCCCGCAGGACCACGCGGCTGCCATCTTCATTTTGAAGTTCGCGGCGCAGCCAACCCATTTCTAAAATAGAGGATTATTTGCATTTGCCGCAGAGGCGGGCTTCAGGAGAGATTTCAAGGCGCTCTGGAGCAATAGGATTTCCGCAGTTCTCGCATATGCCGTATTTCCCTTTTGCGATGCGCTCAAGCGCGCCGTTTACATCTTTTAATTGATTTTCCAAGCTGAATTCCAGATGAAGCTTCGTGGAGTATTCTTCCACTTCATCTGCGGCTTCCTCCAGATTGCCTTCTGGCACGCGCGGATATTTAGTATCCCAATCATCTTTCAGATTGGGATCTTTTGTCGCAAACGAACTAAGTTGGACCTCTAATCGTGCTTTCTTTTTCTGAAGTTGCGTTTTGTACTCCGCAAGGTTTTCCGGAGTGATTTTGTTGTTGTTCTCCATATAGTTATTTCTGTGTTAGGTGTTCAAAGGGAGTCTGGGGTTCGGGAAGGAAGAAAAACTCTTTTTTAAGCTGTAAAATCCTTGTTGCCGAATCCTCAATGTTTTTCTTCAAAGAGGAGTTTTGCTCCACAAGGCGAGATAGAGTTTTGTGCGCTTCTTTCGCGTAGG
This sequence comes from Candidatus Wildermuthbacteria bacterium RIFCSPHIGHO2_01_FULL_48_27b, assembly GCA_001824915.1. Classification (GTDB taxonomy): domain Bacteria; phylum Patescibacteriota; class Minisyncoccia; order Minisyncoccales; family UBA10102; genus O2-01-FULL-48-27b. The sequence goes on from MHTS01000010.1 coordinate 4,889, forward strand.
AGTCCTGCGAAAACATTATCATATTTACTCCGGCCTTCAAAGGAGATGCAGCGATAGTTTCCAGGTTGTAATTGTCGAGAAGCGATGGTTGGTTTAAGTCATCAGTAAGAATAATTCCCTCAAAACCGAGGTCGGAACGAATAAGCCCTATGCCCTTTGGAGAAAACGAAAATGGGTACTCCGGATCTAAACTTTCGTAGATTACGTTGGACAGCAAGAGAAATTCCGGTTCGGCGGGCAGAGCGAATACGAAAGGGGAAATATCGGGGAAATCCTGCACGGCAGCTAGTTTGAGCTCCGGGTTAAAAGCAATGGTTCCATACCCCGGGAAGTGTTTCACGGTGGAAAGAATGCCACCCTCCTTTTGGCCTTGGAGGAGGGCTTTTGCAAGTTGGCCTGCCTCAAGCCTGCCTGATTGGAACGTGCGGTCAAAAAGAAAATCGCGAGGTTCTGTACTGTCGAGCACGGGGGAAAGGTTTACGTTGACTCCAAGGGATTTCAGCTCCTCTGCGCGCAATTGCCCCACCTCATATGCTTGTTTCTGGTCTTGAATTGTGGACTGGGCGGTTTTCTCTTTTCCAAACGCAATGCGAGAAATAGCGCCGCCCTCTTGGTCCACTGCGATAAACAGAGGCAGAGAAGAATATTCGAGCGAGAGGCGCTGAAGGTCGGAGACGAGTTGCCGCAGCTGTTCTATGCTCTGAATATTCTTAGATAAAAGGAGAACGCCCCCTGGCTGGAGACGTCTCATGGTATCTTCAAGTTCCGGGGTCAAGGTTGCGTCTGGAAATCCTATCATGAAGATTTGTCCCAAGGCTTGTTCGAGAGAAAGAGGAGGGGAAGGATTGAGAAAATCAGAATCTTGGAGAGCCGCGAGCGTTCTTGATTCGAATGTACTCGGGGGAATGGTTTGGAGCGCTTCGATGGCAGCTGCGGTCGCTTCAAACGAGGAGGCAAAGATGACGTACTTGTCCACAAAAGCATATACGATTCCGTGATCCTGGAGAGAAAAGGTCTGGAAGCGGATGTCTATTCCATGCCGATCCCTTGTGCGCCACAAGGTTGTGTATGCTGGGCCTTTGGCGTCCCAGAAGGACATGACAGGAGTTAAATCTTGTTCCATTCGGTTTTCCCATTGCGCGAGTGCCGCTTGGGCTTCTTGGGGCGAGGAGGTTTCCATAATCATTCCAAAACGATTTCCCCGCTCATACGAATAAAGAAAGAAGAATGTGTCTGCAGAAAAGTGAGAGGCAACGCTTTCTGGCGGGGTGACGCCGAACAGGTTGAAAAATGCCCCACCAGTGGCTATAAGTTCGTTGTTCTCTCGCTGGCGGAAAAGAAGTTGAGTGAATGCGGGTCCGCCTTGACTCGGCGAGGCAGGCTGCTGTTCCGTCTGCAAAAATTGCGCGAGAAGAACCGCAAGGTCGTTACCTTCAGTAAATTGCAGGGTCGCGGTACGCGCAGGGTTAATTACGTCTTGTATTTGATTCGCAGGGGTTTGGGGCGAGGGTTCAGGTTCAGGTGTTGGCGTAGAAAGCGTGGGTTCGGGTGATGCCGTGGGAGTAGAGGTAGGAGGAGCAGAAGGGGGTGTCGGCTCTTGGCGAAGGAATTGAGAGATGAATGGAATTTCAGGCAATTGAAAGGAATCTGTCTGGCCGCGGAAAAAGAAAAACCAGGCAGCGAAAAATACCACGTTTAAGGCAATGAACGCAAAGAAAATCACGACGAGCAGGCGTATAAATACTTTCTTTCCTGAAGAAGGAGGCGAGGGGAGTTCGCGAATACGCTGTTCTTCCCCCGGAGGAAGAATAGAATCTCGAATATTTTCAAACTCTTTTTTCTTTTGTGCTTCCTCCCGTTGTCTTGTTGTTAGGGCGGCGGCTCGGATTTTCTGGACTGTTTCTCGTTCTTTCTCTGTTTCTTTGTTTGTTTTGAGCGCCGCAATGCGCTGTTGTTCTAATTTTGCTCCTTCTTCCCTAACCCGTATGATGTCTTTCTCCATGCCGCGGACTTCCCCGTGCTCCAGATAGACGCTTTTTTGTTCCGGGCGGAAAGGTTGCGGTTGCTGCCTGATTTCTTGGCGCGGAGGTTGCGGTGATCGTGGAAGTTCACCAAGTGGCGGAGTAGCAGGGTGCGTGGATTCATCGGATGAATCCGGTAGAGAGGGGATATTAGAGGGAGGTGGCCCGCCTTGCGACGAGGCAGGCCCGCCTTGCGACGAGGCAGGCCCGCCTTGCGACGGAGTAGATTGTTTGCGAAGTTCGTCCATTTTTCTATTTTCTCATTTCCTGAAAGTATTTGCCAGCCCCACAAGAACCTCATCCTGTGGAAAACTTATTTGGTGGCGTTTTGGGCTTCTTTGAGCGAGAGATTGATCCTTCCGAGTTCGTCTATCTCAATAACTTTCACGGGAATTGTTTCTCCAAGTTTTACTACATCTTGCACTTTGTTCACGCGATGGGAAGCGAGTTGTGAAATATGTACAAGACCCTCTTGGCCACCTGGAATTTCAACAAAAGCGCCGAACTCCATGATGCGTTTCACCTTCCCCTGGAAAATATCGCCAACTTGCACTTCTCTCGTGAGGTTCCGCACAAACTCTACCGCCTTGTTGAGCTGCGTTACATCTTCACTAGTTATAAACACCTGTCCGGTTTCTTCGATGTCAATCTGTACGCCGTATTCATCGGAAATGCGGTTGATGGTTTTTCCGCCAGGCCCGATAAGCAAGCCGATTTTTTCTGGGTTAATATAAAATGTGGAAATTTTGGGCGCCCACTGGGAAAGTTGCGCCCGAGGCTCAGGTAAAACTTTTGCAATTATCTCAGCTAAAATGTGAACGCGCGCCTTTTTCGCGCCTGCCAGCGCTTCTTTGAATATACTTTCGGTAATGCCATTTACTTTGACGTCCAGCTGAATGGCGCAAATTCCCTGTTTGGTGCCCGCAACCTTAAAATCCATATCGCCGTGTTTATCTTCCGGACCCTGAATGTCGGTTAAGAGTTTGTAGCTGCCTTTTTCATCCATCATGAGCCCCATAGAAATACCCGCAACTGGCCGCTTAATGGGCACGCCGGCGTCCAGCAGCGCTAATGTAGAAGAACATACTGATGCCATGGACGTGGAGCCGTTTGAAGAAACCACTTCGGTTACAATGCGTATGGTATAGGGAAATTCATCGCTCGTAGGTATTACGGGAAGAAGCGATTTTTCCGCTAATATCCCGTGGCCAATTTCTCTTCTTCCCGGACCGCGCAAGGGCTTTGTTTCTCCCGGAGCGTACGGAGGAAAGTTGTAATGATGCATGAAGCGCTTTTTCCCAATGAATTCCATCCCTTCCATAAGCCGTTGGTCGCCGGGAGCGCCCAGGGTTAATATGGAGAGGGTGCGCGTTTGGCCTCGTTCAAACATCCCGGAACCGTGAGTTCTGGGGAGAAGGCCGGCTGATCCTGCAAGAGGGCGGAGTTCATTCAACCCTCGGTCATCCACACGCTGGTTTTTTTCCAGGGCTCCCTTATGGACGATATGGTCGGTTTCTTCTTCAAAGAAAAAACCGGCGCGCTTTTGTGTGTTTGTGTCTTCGTGTTTTTCCCGCACCAGAGCCTCGAATTCTTTTTTGACCGCTTCAACCTGTGTCATCCTCGCTCGTTTATCGCCTTGGAAGAGGGCCTGTTCAAGTTTTGGCTCCAGCCACGTTCTGAATTCTTTCTCTAGCTCCGCAAAATCCGCGGATTGGTTTTCCGAGAAAAGTTTCTGTTTGCCTTCTTCCGCAATAATCTTTTCCTGGAATTCAACAAGCTGAACAAGGAAGGGTTTAGCGAACGCAAGAGCTTGTTCGTAAACTTCTTCCGGGGCCTCATCGCTCTCTGCTTCAATCATATTGAACAAAAATTCGTCTCCTCGCTCGCCTCGCGGCGAAGCGGGCTTTACGCCGGCAAGCACAAAATCAAGATCGCTTTCCAAGCGTTCTTGGTAGGTGGGGTTGAGGATAAAGTTTCCCTGTACTCTCCCTATTCTTACTGCCGCAAGCGGCCCTTTCCACGGGATGTCGGAAAGCGAAAGCGCCAGGGAAGCGCCGAGCAGTCCCGACATGTCGGGATCGTTTTGCGTGTCCCACGAAAGACAAGTGCAGATTATCTGCACTTCACGGAGAAAGTTTTTGGGGAAGAGAGGCCGAATGGCGCGGTCTATCAAGCGAGCCGTGATAATGGCTTCGTCCGAAGGCCTTCCTTCCCTGCGTATGAATCGCGATCCCAAAATCTTTCCCGCCGCGTAGAACTTTTCTTCATAATCTACTGTAAGGGGGAAAAACCCTTGGTTGGAGAGTTCTTCGCGCGCCATTACGGCAGTTACAAGCGTAACGGTTTCTCCCATTCTCACGAGTACGTTTCCGTTTGCCTGTTCAGCCCAATTTGTAAGTTCAAAGCTTACGCTCCTATCCGCAAGCTTGCATGTAAAGTTTTTCATCTCGAAATTCTAAGAGGCCAACGGGACTTTTTGAGAAGATATTTCCCGTCTTCTGCCTCAAGGTCAGTGAAGTCGTCTGCAACCTCTCTAAGCCGCGATGAGGTAGATTTGCCAAACGCCATTACTTCAACTCTTTTCCCATGATTTTTTAGATAGTCCACGAGGGGTACGTAGTCGCCGTCTCCCGAAACGAGTACCACGGCATCGACCGAGTCTGAAGTTTTGATGGCATCTACGGCAATGCCTACGTCCCAGTCTGCTTTCTTGAGTCCGCCGTAATACTCCTGAAGATCTTTTACTCTCGTCTCGATCCCAAGGTTGGTGAGCGCGTCAAAAAACGGTTTTTCCTCGCCCGTCTTCGTGCGCACCACATAGGCAAATGCCCGAATAAGTTTTCTGCCCGAGACTGCTGTTTTTACTATCTCGCGAAAATTCACGCGAGATTGATGGAGGTTCTTGGCAGAATAATAGAGATTTTGAACGTCGATGAATACGGTAACCCTTTGATCTTTATTCTTCAAACTCATAGAAAAGACTATACTTTGCTCTTGAGGCCGATCTTCTTGAGTAAGTTTCTGTATCGTTTTTCGTTCTCTTGTTTGAGGTAGCTCAAGAGGGTGCGGCGTTTTGCCACCATGCGCAGCAATCCGCGCTTGGAGTGGAAGTCTTTGACGTGTTTCTTCAAGTGCAAGAGAAGTTTAGCGATTTCTTCGGAAAGGAGGGCGACTTGAACTTCAGGTGAGCCGGTGTCATCGTTGTGCGTTTTTACTTCTTCTATAATCTTCCCTTTTTCTTTTGGGGTCAGCATATATTGTGAGTATACCTCAAAAGGAGAAAAAACGCAATCCCTGTTTCAAGGATTATGGGGAGGGAGGCAATACAATTTCGCAATCAATTTCCCACCAATTGCCCGTGCCGCCGAATGTGACTACTCCCAGAGAAGTAAGCAAGAGATTGATAAATAGCCAGGCGCTGTACACAATGAGTATTCCGACAACCGCAGCAAGAAGGATTTGTTGCCCTTGCTTAACGCG
>MHTS01000011.1 GCA_001824915.1 Candidatus Wildermuthbacteria bacterium RIFCSPHIGHO2_01_FULL_48_27b
AACCGTGGCGCCGCTTTCAATCTTTTTCACTTTCATCGCGCTTAGCTCCAATGGCATTGACTCTGCAACTTTTGCAATTTCTTCTATGCTCATTCCCAGCTCTTTTGCCGCGGCTATAGCAAGCAACAAATTCTGCACATTATGACCACCGTATACTGGCACCCGGAAACTCACTCCCTCTACCTCGAAAGAGATATAATCTTTTGCTACTTTGGTCTGCGGAATTTGCGGAGTACTAACTTTGCATTTTGCATTGTAGTGAATTTTGTCAGCCAGTCGACTGATTGCATTTTGATTTACAAACAGTACTCCTTCTTTGGGTAATGCCTCTGCCAACTCCCCTCCCCCTTCCGCGCTCAACAAATTCTCCATTGAGCCAAACGTAGCCAAATGCTGCTCGTTTACTCCGGTGACAATGCCAATATCCGGCTTCACAATATCCGCAAGCAGTTTAATCCCGCCTTTATTATAGGCTCCCATCTCGCATACAAATATATCGTGTTCATCAGTTAAGCTTCGCAAAATAGTTTGGGCAATTCCCATTTCTGAATTCATATGCTCTGGCGTTTTTAAAACCTGAAACTTCTGCCCCAGAATGTATGCCAGGAATTCTTTGGTGGAAGTTTTACCATAGCTCCCCGTAATGCCAACCACTTTTAAATTTTTAAACTTCTTCCTCTTCTCTCGTGCCTGCCGAATAATCCTGTTTCTCGCCAGCACCGCAAACGGCTGTAATGCCAGCACCACCGCAGACACGAATAGAGGCATTAATAAGTCAACTACCAACAAACCAATGGGGTATACAAAAGTCGAAGCAACAAAGCCCCAATGAAATGTCACAACAAACGCGGATAGCCGATGGACGAGGAGAATCGCCAAAAACTCACCAAAAAGAATGAGTACAAAGAGAAGAATCGTTTTTTCCGTAAAAACTGGTTTCCGCGAGGAACGGAAACGTACTGCTTCCAACCCATACAAAACAGTGAGCGTGAAAAGCGGAACTACAACAGAAAGGATGAAAAAGACTACCCCAAAATAGGCAAGCTGAAAATCGGCTGTCGCTGCCCACATAGGGAAGAGAAAGAACAGGAATAAAAAAACCTTTACAACAAAAAGTTTATTGATCAGAAGGTTCTTCCCTTGCGCCGTACGGAAGTGGTCTAAAAAACGCCCTATGTGGTACTCTTTCAATTGCCAAAGATACAGGTAAAATAACGCGGATTTTGCCGTGCGAACGATCCAAAAACCAATAACAAGATAAAGAAAAGCTGTGAAAATCGCGTCAGCAACCCAAAATATAGCCATACTATATAAATTCTACGATACGTTTTACCAACACTTCCGGCATTTGGAAATTTAAGGCATGCTTACCTCCTTCAATAATCTCGAGCTTAGAGTTGGGAATAAACTCTTGCATTAGGTAGGCATCCTTGATTGGAGTCATTTCGTCTTTGTCGCCCCAAATAATCAACGTGGGGGCAGTAATTTTTGAAAACTTCGCGGTTAAATCTTGTGTAATGACTTTTTTGAAAACATCTCGCATAATCCCTTGCGTGCGCACATAGTCCCGCCGGCGAATTGCCATGTATAAGGCACTGCGGATGTTGTTGCGCAAGTCCTCGAACGGCACCAGGTACAAAAGAATGCTCACAACTTTTGCCACTGCCATTACTAGTTTTTTGAAGACGCCGGGAGTGCGACGTACGGCAGCCGCCGCGATCAACACAAGTTTTTCCACCTTTTCTGAATGTTGAACCGCAAACTGAATTGCAAGCTGCCCTCCAAAGGAATGACCCGCAAGAATGAACTTTTGCAAACCGAGTTTCCCGACGAACTCATTCACGAATTCCGCGTACTCTTCCGCGCCCCAGACAGCAGACCCGCCTTCGCCCGTCGGGCTGCGGCGAGGCAAGGGTGCAGGCGTCCTCCCAAACCCCGGCAAATCAGGCACAATCACGCGATATCCTTTTTGCGCAAGCAATTCTGCAACTTTCACCCACGAATTCGAAGAACTCCCCCATCCATGCAAAATAAGGATAGGTTTTCCTTCTCCTGTAATTGTATAGGAAACCGTTGAGGATCCAATCGCTATTTTCTCTTCACGCCTCATTTTGACATTTTCAAAGAAATAATATATAAAAACTCTGCTGAAACGGCACGAAAGGAGTTATCATGGAGCTGCTTGGCTTGGGAGCGGCAATTGGGTACGTTCTTTACCTCATTTGGGCATTTACCCATGCAGTCAGGGCACAACGGCACAATATATTACGAGCGCGGGAATCGCTCGTGAAGCAAGGCAATAGTACGACTCTGGCCAATCTGCACATCTGGAGCAGGATTGTGCCGATAGCCCTGGTAACCGCTCTAGTACTCCTGCCATTCGTACTTCTTGTACGTGGCATCGTCGCTATTCGCACTATGCGGGCAAACGCTCCGCCAAAGACCGACCACTAGGCCGGTCTTTCTATTTTTTCCTTTCCCATATACCCCTGCAACGCTCCCGGTATTTTCACACTTCCGTCTTTCTGCTGATAGTTTTCCAGAATCGCGATAATCGTCCTTCCAATAGGAAATCCTGTTGCATTGAGCATATGCACAAACTCTGGCTTCCCCTCTTTTGTGCGATAGCGAATATTCAGCCTGCGTGCCTGAAAATCAGTGACATTCGAAGCAGAGCTTACTTCGCGGTATTTCTTTTGACCCGGCATCCACGCCTCAATATCGTACGTAGAAGCCGACGGTCGCGACATATCTCCAGTCGCAAGATGCACAACTTGGTATGGAATTTTCAACGCCTGCCAAAGCTTTTCCTCAAACGCAATCAAAAACTCATGCTCTTTCCTGGAATCTTCCGGCTTTACAAAACTAAACAATTCCACCTTATCAAACTGATGCACGCGTAAAATGCCTCTCGTGTCTTTCCCATAGGAACCCGCCTCTTCTCTGAAACACGTGGAAAAAGCAACGTAGCGTTTTGGAAGCTCGCTTTCTTCAAAAATCTCATCTGCGTACATCGGCCCCACCGATTGCTCGCCAGTACCCACCAAGAACAAGCCGTCTTTCTCAAAAAAGTAGCGTTCAGCTAAATCTTCCGGAGTATCTACATACCCCATGCCTTGCATAATTTCAGAACGCACAAATACAGGCGGAATAATAGGAGTAAATCCTTTTTTCGTCGCGGTTTTCATCGCAAGCTCAACTAACGCGAACTCCAAAAGCGCGGCGTCTCCTTTCAAATATCCAAAGCGGGCGCCAGAAACTTTCGCAGCACGCTTTACGTCAATAATATCCAGCGCCTCGCCAAGCTCCAGATGATCTTTTGGCTCAAACGCAAACTTTGGAATCTTACCCCACTGTCTCAACACCACGTTTTTGCTCTCGTCGCCCACAGGCACATCGTCAAACGGTAAATTCGGCAACTGTACGAGAAGCGATTTCACCCCCCCTTCAATCTCTTCTATCTGCTTCTCAATTTTCTCAATTTCCTTCTTTTCATCCTTCCCCCTGCTTATTATCTCTAGACCAGCAGATACAGGGCCAGGTCCTTGCGTATTCCTTAAAACCACGCCAATCTGAGTACTAGTATCGCTATGGCGCGCGCGCAAGCTTTCTATTTGCTGCTGCAGCTCGCGCTTTCTCTTGTCCAATTCCAAAATCTTGCCGATATCAACCTCAACATTCTTTTTTTTGCATCCCTCTTTCACCTTCTCTGGGTTCTCTCTGATAAATTTAATGTCTAGCATCTTTTCTGGTCTTTCTTACTTCAGTTTTATCGCTCAGTCCAATGCGATCTTGGATGTTTATGTCGTGGCGTGGTTTCATTGTGGGGAATAGAATTACTTCGCGCAAAGAATGGGTGTTGGTGAGCAAGGCGGCCAAGCGGTCGATGCCCATGCCAAAACCTGCCGTCGGAGGCATGCCATACTCCAGCGCCTCCACGAAATCCGTATCCATGCGCTGGGCATCTTCCAATCCCTTTCTGAAAAGACTCTCCTGCGCTTCAAACGCTTTGCGCTGGACAAGCGGATCGTTCTGTTCTGAATACGCTTTCACAAGCTCCCATCCGCCGGCAACCACGAGCTGAAACGTTTCCGCTTCCTGCGGATTTTCTGGCCGCTGTTTTGCCAATGGAAACATTTCAGAGGGATGATGGATTACAAACGTTGGCTCCCAGATTTTTGGTCGGCAGTATTTCTTATATATTTCATCGATAATTTTCCCTTTGCCCCAGGTAGATTCAATTACAAGGCCGAGTTTTTGTGCCTCTTTCGCTAAAGCGTCGCGATTTAAAGTTTCGATGTCGAGCTTTGTATGGGTTTTTATCAAATCCCGATATTCAACTCTTGGCCAGGGAGTTTTAAAATCTATAGCTCTCTCTTCGTACCAAATTTTCTTGGTGCCGAATAACTCGCCAGCGAGCAAATATGAAAACATTTCTTCTGTTAGCTTCATCATATCTTTGTAGTCAGCATATGCCCAATAGAACTCGAGCATAGTAAAATCAGGGTTATGCTGCCTGTCTACTCCTTCGTTCCTAAACACTCTTCCCATCTCATATACCTTTTCAAAACCGCCCACCATTAACCGCTTTAAAGGCAACTCCAGAGAAATGCGGAGATACATATCCATGTCAAAAGCATTGATATGGGTGCGGAATGGCTTGGCATCCGCTCCGCCGTATACACTTTGCAGAACTGGACTTTCGACCTCAAGAAATCCTTGCTCATCAAGAAACATCCGGAGCGTTCGAATAATCTTTGCCCGTATTTCAAACTTTGCTTTTACTTCTGGATTGAACATCAAGTCCAGGTAACGCTTGCGAAAACGCTCTTCTTCATCCTGTAACCCATGCCATTTTTCAGGCAGAGGCAATAGTGATTTTGCCAGCATTTTATAACTCGAAATCTCAAGAGTTTTTTCTCCTTTTTTTGTTTTAAACAGCGTGCCTCGAAGCTGGACAAAATCTCCAATATCAAAAAGGTCAAGAAAACTTTGATATGCCTTCTCCCCCACTCCATCTTTTTTGAGATATGCTTGAATGCCTCCAGTGCCGTCCTCAATATTCAAAAACGTGGAGCCGCCATGTCCGCGAATCGCGCGGATTCGTCCAACCAAAAAAATCTCTTTTTTTGATTTCGAGAGTTTTGCGAAATCAACCAGCGCTTCCGCCACTATATGCGTCCTTTTCGTGCTTGCCGGATACGCCGACTCCTTCGCCTCGCCGTAGCCCTGGCGAAGGCGGGCCCCCTGAATCCGCTCCAGCTTCTTCAGTCGCTCCTTTTTAATCTCATCTATACTCGCCATTACAATAAGAATACCCCATCTGCCCTTCTTAATCAATCTTTACGATTTTGCATTCGCGGTTCCCGTCCGGGGTTTCACACTGCACTACATCCCCCACTTTTTTGCCCAGGAGCGAGGATCCTATGGGAGATTCAGCTGAAATCTTCCCTTCCAAGGGGTCGGCCTCGCTTGCGGTAACAATCTTAAAAATCTGCGGGTTAAACCCTCCCACCATTACCGTAGAACCAATCTGCACTTTGTCTGACTTTCCTCCGCCAGCTGGCGGATCCACCACTTTTGCTTCGTGGATTTCTTCCTCTAATTCGGCAATGCGCCTTTGCAGCATCTCCTGCTGCTCTTTCGCGTCATGGTAATCGAAGTTCTCTGACAGATCTCCAAACGCGATTGCCTTTCGCAGGCGCTCTGACAATTCCTTTTGTTTTGTGGTCTTCAAATACTCCAACTCCTTCTTTAGTTTTTCTAAACCTTCCGCAGTTACGAACTTGGACATAAATTCTTAATTTTTAATTTTGAATTTTTAATCAATTTTTTAATTCCTTAATATTTTAAACATTTTGTCATTAGGTCATTCATTAGAAATTAGGAATTAGAAATTAGAAATTTATCGTGTAAAATACCACTCTAATACTTCCTTGGCAACCGGCAACACCGCCAAGCTGCCCTCTTTTGCGTCTTCGACCATCACGACCAGCACGATCTCTGGATTTTCGTAAGGCGCGAATACAACAACCCAGCTATACAAGTAATCCAACCCTTCCTCGTTCTTTCTTCCGGTTTGCGCGGTTCCTGTCTTTGCGCCAGACGATACGGGCATTTGATTCAAAATAACCGCCGAACCCCATTTGACTGCCTGTCTCATTCCGTCGCGCACCACTTCGAGATTTTCTTGCTCCATGATATGCTCCCGTACGACTTGCGGAAAAGTTTCTCGAGTTCCCTCTTTATCAATAATTTCTTTCACCATTTGAGGCTTGTACAATGCGCCGCCGTTCGCGATGGCCGTAAATGCGGAAGCCACCTGCAGGGGCGTGGCCAGCAAATTCCCCTGGCCGATAGAAAGGTTATACGTGTCACCATCCCACCACCCCTCGTCCTTCGCCTGCATCTTCCATTCAGGATCCGGGATAAGGCCTTTGGCTTCGCCAGACAAATCTATACCGGTTTTGGCGCCCAAACCAAATTTGGTGAGATACTCTTTCAGCCGCCTCGGGCCAAGCCCCTCTTGGTCCTCAAATCCTCCTCCAATGGTATAAAAATACACGTTGCTCGAAACAGCGAGAGCATCGCGCATATCAACCCAACCATGATCCTTCCAATCGTTAAATCGATACACAATTTCAGGATCGTAAGCGTGAGGAATTTCAATGTATCCTTTTGTAAAAATCTTCTTTTCGGGATCTATAATGTGTTCTTCCAAAGCTCCCGCTGCGATGAAAGGCTTAATAGTAGAACCGGTAGGATAGTTTCCTGCGATTGCACGGTTAAAAAGCGGATTCAAAGGGTCAGAGGTAATTTCCGCATACTGCGTGTGGCTGATGCCGCGCGAAAAAAGATTGCTGTCGAATCCTGGGATGCTTACCAAAGAAAGAACTCCTCCTGTTTTAGGATCCAACGCAATGCCGGCTGCCTTCTGGGCACCTATTCTCTCAAGCGTGCGCCCGAGGGCTTCCCCTACTTTCTCTTGAAGCTCAAAATCGAGCCACAGCACAACGCTATTCCCGGATTGTGAAGGAATTTCTCCCTTTTCTTTCACCACCAAACCCAAGGCGTCTTTCTCCGTCAATTTCCTTCCTGGCACCCCGCGCAATTCTGCTTCATACGATCGCTCAATCCCGGTTTTCCCGATTTGGTCGGTTATCGCATACTCCGGATACTGCTTGAGCTCGTCTGCGGAAATTTTTGCGGTATACCCCAACACGTGCGCAAACGTGGGATCTGCAACATATTCTCGGATGGTATTCCTTTCAATATCACATCCCACCAATTCTTCGAGTTTTGTTTCTAACATAATGAGCTGATCATGGGAGAGATTTTGCGCTATTAAAAATTTTGGGTTTGTCGTTTTATCGAATTCTGCCCGCAAATCCGAAAATGGGATACCCAGAATGTCCGCGCTCTGCCGCAGAATACGTTCTTTGTCAGAGCGCTCTGGGGGTAAATCGCGCTTGTCGCAGACAAAATCAAAACTTGGTTTGTTAAACACTAACTGTTTGCCATTGACATCGTAAATAACTCCTCGATCTGAATCTAAAGGCTGGCTTCGAATAGTATTTTCTTGCGCCCTTCTTTGCAGCTCTTCTCCCGCGAACGCCTGCAGCTGAAATGTCCGCGCAAAAAGTACCAGAAACAACACAAGAAAGCTGGCATAGAGCGCCCAAAGCAACCACTGAGAAAGCGGAACTTCCAGTTTTTGCTCTCCATACATCCCGGAAGCCATCTCTTGCTCCGCGACAAACTTATCCAGAAAAACATCTTGCAGCTCAAAATCGCCCCGGGAGCGTTTGACACGTAATCCCCTAAAATTTTTTAAGAATGGGAAACCTGACATAATCCTCTAATATGAGCTTTATGAGTAAAGAAGCAAAACCCAAACCAAGGGCCCAAAGCCCTATAACCCCCCCCGAAAACACATCTAGCAAGAATCCACCAAATAGAGCTGCCACAAAACTCGCGTAGGAGCCTCGGCGTTCAAATATGCTCAATAAGACTACGCTTAAAATAATGAGATTGGGAACCAATCCATTGGGAAATAAATGAACAAAAAAACTCATCTGTAAAAGCGCAAAAACGTAGAACACCAGAAAGAGGACAATCGCTTGTTTCATGGGCGCAAAGAAGTAATTACAAATACTGTTTCAAGGGATTTTAAACTAAAAAATGGCTTCACGCTTGCCTTTTGGAAGGGATCAGATCCAGCTTTCAAAATCTCTGTGATTTCGCCGATCAACAAATTTTTTGGGAACACGCCGCCCAAATTACTCGTAACCACCATATCTCCAACACCGAGTTCATCTTCCTGCGGGACCAAGTCAAACATAAGTTTCTGGCCACCCGCCCCCCTTACCACACCGGTCGTTTCTGTCCCTGCAATTTGCGCATCCGTTCTGGCTTCGTCGGCTGAAATCAACTGCACGCGCGCATGATCGGAGAACGACTCCACAACTTTTCCTACGGCAATGGTGCCAGAAGCAATAACCGACATTCCTTTTTGAATTCCCTGATTCTGCCCCCCTCGAATGGTAATGACATCTTCCACAAGATTTTTCCCAATAACTTCAGCCATCACCATACGAAACTCTTCTGCCAACCCTAAGTCCAACATTCTGCGCAATTCTTCATTTTCTCTTTCCACGTCCTGCAAGGAAATAAGTTTCTGCAGCAGGGCAAAATTTTCCTGCCGCAAGACCTCGTTTTCCGTACGCAAACTGCCCCCACCAAAAAAAGTGGATATATTCTTTCCCGCTTGCCACAGAGAAACCTGCAAGGGAGAAGATATAGATGTTGCGAATTCTCGCACTTGAGAAGAAATAAGATTCAAAGACAAAAACGATAAAATCACCAAAACCAATATGCCGAATCTTCTCCTTAAAATCAGATTCCTCATTGATCTATTATAAAGGCACCTCCGGGAATTTCAAGGGAAACAATTTGCGAGATTGAATACAGAGATGGGGACTACCTACTCTCGCCTTGCGACTACCATCGGCCTTGAGGTATTTCACTTCCGTGTTCGGGATGGGAACGGGTGGGACAACCTCAGTATAATCCCCATCTCTGGATTCAAAATTTTGAAGCAATCACTAATTGCTAGCCAGGAATATTGCGACGATCATTAGTACTCCTCGACTTAATCCCTTACAGGACTTACATCTGGAGCCTATCAACCTCCTCGTCTCGGAGGGATCTTTGAGTCCTCATCTTGGAGTTGGCTTCGCGCTTAGATGCTTTCAGCGCTTATCCGTTCCGAACTTAGCTACCCAGCAATGCCGTTGGCACGACAACTGGTACACCAGAGGTTCGTTCATCTCGGTCCTCTCGTACTAGAGACGAATCTCCTCAAGACTCGACGCCTGCGGTAGATAGGGACCAACCTGTCTCACGCTAATTTTGTTTTTCATCTGTTACCAGATGGATCGGACTATACCACCTTCCTTCTCAAGGAAGACCGACGTGTTATGAAAGCTTCTGCTTCCATCTCTCGCCTCTTCGGCGAGAAGTCTCTACGGGGTATGAGTAAGGCTAAGCCTTACTACATACTTCCCTCGGTATTGTCCCTAGAAATCCAGGTTAAAAATTTCTATGGAGTTCACCGATATGAGTCGGTTTTTCAATCACGATTACTCGTGAAGGCCGCCGTGTGTTCTCGATATCTTTGGTTCTTTTTTGACGGTTTGAACCCAGCTCACGTACCTTTTTAATTGGCGAACAGCCAAACCCTTGGGACCTTCTCCAGCCCCAGGATAAGATGAGCCGACA
>MHTS01000012.1 GCA_001824915.1 Candidatus Wildermuthbacteria bacterium RIFCSPHIGHO2_01_FULL_48_27b
AAGGGCACGGAAGCGTTCCCAGAGGCCTTCTCCGGTCTTTTCGACCTGTCCCTTGAGTTCTTGCTGTAATTCTTCTTTTTCTTTCTCGAGTTCTTGCTGAATAATAGGTGTTCTTTTCTCTACCTCTTGTCCGAGAAGCTCCTTTGCGCGGTCAGTTATAGTTTGAAGCGCGGGTGAAACCCGTTTGTCCCATACCTCTGCTTTGATCCATTCTCCCATGCGCCGCCACAGCGGGATTACTTCCTCATTCCAAATCTTTGCAATCGCCCGCGGTATCGCCTCCATGACTTTGTCGCCTATGTTTAAGACACCTTCTTTCGCGCCCTCAATTGTATCTGGAGCGCGAAAAATGGGATCGGTTTGGGCAAACCCGAATGTTGGCACTATGATAGAAAGAAAAATAATGAGAAAGGTAAAATGTCGCACAATATTAACTGCCTAGGTTAAACCTTAGATATAGTTATTGCTTGTTTGATTCGTTGGAGCGTTTGTTCTTTGCCAAGGATTTCCGCGATTTCAAAAGGTCCTGGTGAAGCTTTTTTTCCGGAAAGCGCCACGCGTAAGGGCCACAGCATGTATCCTCGATTTTGCAGTTTTTCGGCCTCCGGCATGAGAATTTTTTCAAGATTTTCTTTGGTCCAGTCGCTCTCCCCTACCCCGCCGATCAACTCATGTATTTTTCCCAGCATTTCTTTTGTTTGTTCAGTTGTCGCTTCTTTCCAATAGAGCAATTCTCGGGGATATTCGAGTGCATCTTTGAAAAAGAAATCCGCGAGTTCGGCGATTTCAGAAAGCTTTTTCAGCCGCTCTTGGTACAATGCGACAATCTTTTTTTTCTTTTCGAGATCCATTGGATGCTCAGGGAGGTACGGTTTGCATATTTCGGTAAGTTCTTCGAGCGGCATTTGGCGAATATATAAACCATTGATCCAATCCAAACGCTGCAAGTTGAATATGGCGCCGCCCTTTTGTATGCGTTCCAAAGAGAATTCTTTAATGAGTTGTTCCATGGAAAAAATTTCACGTTCGTCTCCAGGATTCCACCCTAAAAGCGCGAGAAAGTTTACCACAGCTTCCGGCAGATACCCCTGCTCCCGAAATTTCCGGATCGAATTGTCACCATGGCGTTTGCTTAATTTTGTTCGGTCTTCCCCGAGCAAGAGAGGTAAATGCGCGTATTGTACTCCGGGAAGCGCAAGGGCTTGCTGAATAAGAATTTGCCGCGGAGTATTGGCGATATGCTCTTCTCCCCGTATCACATGCGTGATTTGCATTTCAAAGTCATCCACCACTACGGTGAAGTTATAGAGCGGTGTTTCTAAATCTTTCGCGATTACCGCGTCACCGAGCAGGGTGGTGTCAAACTTGATTTCACCTCGAATTAAATCTTGGAACGCGATACCTTTTGGTTCCAGGATAAACCGGATTACTCCCCGCTCCCCTGCCGCGAGGCGTTTTTCCTGCTCTTGCCGGGAGAGATTTCTGCAGATACCTTTGTACCGCGGAGCTTCGCCTAAACTAATTTGGTGAGCGCGTTGCGCTTCAAGCTCTTCTGCGGTGCAGAAGCACCAGTAGGCGCGTCCTTCTTCCAAGAGTTTTGTAAGGTATTTTTTGTATAGTTCTGTCCGTTCACTTTGCCGGTAGGGTTCGTACGGCCCTCCCTTTTCTATTCCCTCATCCCATTTCAAGCCCAGCCAACGGAAGTTGTCGAGAATATCCTGTTCGTATTCTTTCTTGGAGCGTTCTTTGTCGGTGTCTTCAATACGCAAAATAAATTCACCGCCTTCTTTTTTGGCAAAAAGATAATTAAACAACGCAGTCCTTGCGTTGCCCATGTGGGCAAACCCGGTGGGAGAGGGCGCTATTCTTGTCCGTACTTTTCCGTTCATCGTTGGAGATATGATAATAAGTAATCTGCAATGATGCGGGCCGCATCGGGTTTGGCAAATCGGAGCGCGACCTCGCTCATGCGTTGTGTTTCCATTGGGTCAAAGACCACGCTGTTCACGCGCTCCAAGAAAAAGTGGGGCTTCAAATTTGCTTCCTCCAGTACGATGGCGGCTCCCGTGTTGGCGTAGGCGTACGCGTTTTCTACCTGATGGTTCTGCGCGGATTCCGGAAGCGGAATAAGTATGCTTGGTTTGCCAAGCGCGGCGATTTCGAAAATGCTTCCGGATCCCGCGCGGCTCACGATGAATTCAGCCGCGGCGTATGCGTGCCGGAGTTCATTTTCGTTCAAAAAAGGCACTGGATGATAATACGGAAGATTTGCTTCCGATATAACCACTTTTGCTTCTTCGTCCACCGTCCGGAAATTTGCCTCCCCTGTTTGATGAATAATTTCAAATTGCGAAAGCGCTGTGTCGAGTATGACTAGAAGCATGTCGTTGATGCGTTGGGCGCCCTGGGAACCGCCCATAATGAGGAGAACGGGTTTGTCGCCTACGAGCTGAAACCATTGCGCGGCTTCTTCGCGGGAGCCAGTTAACAGACGATTGCGAATCGGGTTTCCTACCAACAGAATTTTTTTTGGTGGAAACTGGCGAGTAAAGGGAAAGGAAGTGAAGATCTCCAATGCGAACTTTTCTGCGGCTAAATTGGCCTTGCCCGGTATGATGTCTGATTCATGGAGGAAGACTGGTACGCGAAGCAGTTTGCCCGCAACCGTGGCGGGAATTGCTCCGTATCCTCCCTTACTAAAGATGAGATCCGGAGAGAGGAAAAAGAGGATTTTAAACGCTTTACAGATTCCCAAGGGGACGACAAAAAGCATATCTCCGAGATTGTGGAAGAAGGTGCCGATGCTTTTGTTTCTTCTGAACTTCCCTGCTTTTACAGTGAAAGCTTTTATCTCCTCTTGAGAAAGCAAAACATCTCCAAACCTATCTTCGGGGCCCATGTAATACAATTCCATGTCTTCGCTCGGGTAGCTTCGCTTTAACTCTCTGGCAACGGCAATAATGGGAAGAATATGTCCTCCGGTTCCTCCTCCGGCAAAAAGGATTTTCATGAAGCTTTTTCGGGAGCATGGCTCCCTTTAGATATATTAAGCAAAATTCCCACGGCGAGCAACTCGGTTGCTAGCGCAGAGCCTCCATAACTTACAAATGGCAATGGAATACCCGTGAGCGGGAGTGCTCCGATATTGGATCCGATGTGTACCCCAGCTTGCAAAAAAATCCAGACACCAATGCCTGCGGCAGTCAGGCTGCTGAATCGGTCGCTCGTGCGCCGTGCAATGAGAAACACGCGCCAAGCGAAGAGGACAAAAAGCGATATAAGAAGCATGCTTCCCAGGAAACCGGTTTCTTCCGCGAATATGGCGAAGATAGAATCGCCAATAGGTTCGGGTAGCTTGCCGAATTTCTGGAAACTCATGCCGAGGCCAACGCCAAACAAGCCGCCAGAGCCAATCCCAATGAGCGCTTGAGTTAGTTGATATCCTTTGCCGAGCGGGTCGAGGGAAGGATCGAAAAACACGCGAAGGCGGTCCATCCGATAAGAAACCAAGAAGAGCAGAGCGGTGAATGCGCTGAGCCCGATTCCTGCTAAAGCAAAGCTGTGCCACAAAGGTGTTCCGGCCAGGAAATACATGATAAGACCGGTAGCCGCAATAACTCCTAGGGTGCTCGCGTTGGGTTGGAGAATTAAAAACGCGCTTATGACCGACATAATAGTTGCAAACGGCATCAATATTTTTACGAATGATTCTTTTCTCGCAGATAAGGTGCGGGAAGCCAGCCAAGAAGCCATATACAAAATAAAGGCGAGTTTTAAAAGCTCCGCCGGCTGAAATGAAAATCCTGCGAAGTAAATCCACCGGCTGGCACTTCCCACTCCTCCGCCAATGCCGGGTATAAACACCAAGGCAAGCAGAAAAATGGTAAAGGCCAAGAAAAGAATCCCCCACTTTTTGAAAAATGAAAGAGGCATGAAGAACGCTGCCGTTCCAAACAAGAGCCCTGGTATGATACCAACCAGAAACTGATGGCTCAAGTAATAGAAGCCCGTGCCGGTTCGCTGAAGCGAAAAAGAGGAAGATACGCTTGCTAAAATCAGCACGCCCACGGTGAGAAGTGTTCCGCATACAAGAAGCAGTATAAGATCAGGAGTGCGCTTTTTTGCCATAGCGAATCACGAGATTTTTGAATTCATCGCCGCGTTCTTTGTAATCGCGAAACATGTTGAAACTGGAAGCTGCGGGAGAAAGAAGACAGATGTGGCCTTTCGGAGTATGCTGGTAGCTTAGTTCTACTGCTTCTGCCATAGTCTTCACGTGAAAATCGTCCGGCAGGCCCGCCTTGCCGCGAGGCAGGCGAATATCTTTTTGATTTGTCTGCAGCGCCTTAAGTTCACGCCAGATTAATTCTCCGGTTGTGGGGAGAAGGATCAGGTTGCGGACTTTACTCTTGAGAATTCGTTCTGCCAACGCAGGGAAGGGTATCCCCCGGTCGTATCCTCCCGCGATAAGCGTGGCAACTTTGTTCCCCAACAGATCGAGAGCCGAGATGGTAGCCTCCGGAATGGTGGCGAGAGAGTCGTTGTAAAAGGTAATTCCCTTATAGGTCCCCAGACGTTGGAGGCGATGAGGCAAGGGCTTGAAATGCTTGAGAGTTTTTTCTACTTTTTCTTTCTGAATGCCGAAAAGTTTTGCCACCAGGAATACTGGCTGGGGGGCCGCGGCGAAAGGCGCATTCTTTTCCCGTTTGGGTACGTAAGGGATTAATTTTGCTTTCGATTTGAGCGCGATATTTTTTGCATATTCATTGGATTCATTGAAAATAAGGTAGTCGTTTTCGGTTTGGAACTTGGCGATGTTTGCTTTTGCTCCCGCGTAAGCTTTGAAAGTTCCGTGTCGGTCGAGGTGTTCTGCATACAAATTGAGAAATACGGCAATGTGCGGGCTTTGGATAATCGTTTCGAGCTGGAAGCTTGAAAGCTCGTATACGAACACGTCATTGCTCGTTGCATCATCCAAAAATTGCAGGACGGGTTGTTCAATGTTACCTACGAGATGCGCTTTGACTCCCCCATTCTTCAGGACTTCGTAGATGAGCGATGCCGTCGTGCTTTTGCCTTTGGTGCCGGTTACGCCCACAATAGTCCCGGGACAGTTGGAAAAGAAGATATTGGTTTGCGAGGTAAGAGTTTGCTGCTTTTTGAGGTAAGGTTTTAGGGCAGAAACCGGAATGCCGGGCGACTTGATGATTACGTCATACTTGTTGACCTGTTTTAAGTAATCTGAGCCGAAATAGATGACTACTTTATTGTCTGCGTTGATCATCTTTTGGGTTTCGAGCGGCAGTTCCATAAATTCTTTTTTGTCGGCAATCCCAAGGCTTTTTTCGGGAAAATGTTTCCGTAAAAACAAAAAGGAGTCCTGCCCCTCGCGGCCAAACCCTACCAGAAGGATTTTTTTATCTTTGAGGTTAGAAAGTAGCATGACAATTCGCCCTCTTATCCTAGCACGGATTTGAGCTCCTTTTCCAGACGGAGTGGCAATGCGTGGGTAGTATTCCAGCTTTTGAGCATTTCTCGCGATTCTTGCGGCAGATGGAGGTGTTTTTTTGCAATATGCGCTCGGAAATGTTTGAGGAGAGCTGGCAAGGGTGGATATGTTTTTTGCAGACTTAAGTAAAAAGCAGCCAAACTTTCTCTGGTGGTGCCTACGCATTCAAACGGCTTGAAGTTTCTCTTCCCTACCAATTCTTCCATGAGCGGAATGAGCGAAGCGTCCTCGAAAAGGTTTTTGCCGAATATTTTTTCCAATTGCTTTGTTTCAATAAACGGATACAAAGAGGCGAACGCAAACAAGCATTTCGAACATTTGCCACACCATTTTTCTGCAGGTTTGCGGGTGCCAGAGTGGGTTTTGTGCGCCTCGTTACAGCTTAGAAATGTCGCAAAATATTGAGGATACTGCGAAAACAATTTTGCGATTTGCAGTTCATATAAAGGCCGGAGAAAGCTAAAGTATTCAATGTTTTTGGCCAAATATTTTTTACTGTACGCGCGAAACTTTTTCTCAAATTCCCATGACTTGGAGTATTGATGGTTTATGGTGCTCCCGAGATAGCTCACATTTCCTTCATTTGAGCTTCGTTCGTTGGAAAGCGCGATATACCGGTAATCGAAAAGCGTGGCGCATGAAGCTGTGAGGAACGCAAGGTATGCGGAAAACGGCGTGTGCCCGTTCAAATAGCCTTTTCGGTTGAGTGCCAAGAGCGTGGGGTCAATTTCGCGTTGAACAACGATAGGATTAGTTTCGCCAGCAATATTAAGAATCTCGAGCTGTTCCTTTTTCGGGTTTAGTACAAACGGCTGGATTTTTTGTTTACCCTGAGCTTGCCCGCCTTGCCGCGAGGCAGGTCGAAGGGCTTTCTTGAGAATTTCATAGGTTACGATAGCATCTTTTCCTCCTCCGATCGGTACAAGCGTTTGTGCTAGGACGGTCCTAGCCCAAGCTTGTGCTGGGACTGTCCCCGCACGGCCCGCGCGGCCGCGGAAAGCGCGGTCAGATGTAATGGTAAGAAAATTTTTGTTTGTGAATTTGATTTTGTTCTCATAGAAATATTGTCCCATTCCTTTCATAAACAAATCATGCCACCAATTAATCTGCGCTCTATTCAAGTATCCTGCTTGTACGATAATTTTCGGCGATGCTGTCGCCTTCCAATAGCTTGGCATTTCTGCCAGCCCGAGATGAAAGATGAGATTTTTGAGCGCGCTATCCCCTACTCTTTTTACATCTTGTTGCGAAACGTTTTTGATAACAATCTTCGGTCTGAACTTTATCTCTCCAACTTCAAAATGAAACAACATCTCCAGGGCGTTCTTTCTTAATTCATATGAGTATCCCTTATACAAAAATTCCGGATACTTTTTTCTCAACTCCCCTATTCCCATAGCATTACTTTACTTTTGCAAATTGGTAATCATTCAATAGCTTTCCATTTTTCATCACATTCTTTCTTATGAGTCCCTCAAGTTTATACCCACTTTTCTTGAGGACTTTCATTGAAGCTTTGTTGAACGGATATACGCAGGCGTAAATTCTATGGAGATGGAGTTCCTCAAAACCAAATTTCGTAACAGCTCTTACCGCTTCGGTTATAATTCCTTGGCCCCAGTATTTTTCTCCGAGCCAATAGCCGATCTCTGCTCTGTGATTTTTTTCTACGTCATCGAATCCAATTCCTCCTATCAATTCTCCGTTCATTTCGATAACAAAGTTTACCGATTCTGGGTTTTTTTGTTTCGCCAGCTTGCGGTTTTTCGCAATCCATTGCTTCGCGTCTTGTACGGTATAGGGATACGGAATATGCAAAGTAGCGCGATAAACCTTCTTGCTGTTGATATTCCTCACGAGCGCTTCTTCGTCTTCTCCCCTGTATGGACGCAACAAGAGCCGTTTTGTCTTAATCGTGTATCGCATATTAGCCTATGAGGCGGATGGCGACGCCCACGAGGGCGGCGACAACCCCGACTACCCAGAATCTCATGGTAACTTTGTGTGGAGGCCAACCTTTGGCTTCAAAATGGTGATGGATGGGAGCCGCCAGAAACACTTTCTTTTTGCGGAATTTTTTGGAAAGCAACTGAATAATCACGGAGGCAGATTCTGCCACAAGGAGAATTGCGATAATGGGAAGCACGAAAACGGAATCAGTGAGAAACGCGACAACGGTAAGCGACGCGGTGAGCGCCATCATGCCGGTTTCTCCCATGTAGAAGCGCGCGGGCGGAATATTGAACCACAAAAAAGCTAAAATTGCCCCCGCCACTACAAAGCAAAAGGCCGCAAGGTCGATTTGTCCCCGCGAGAACGCAATAACACCATATGCTCCAAATATGGAAGCAAACGTACCGCCGGAAAGCCCATCGATTCCGTCAATGACTCCTCCGCTGTAAGTGGCAAGCATTACAATTACGAATAGCGGAATGTACAGAATGCCAATGGGTAAATCTCCTACTCCCGGAATATGGATGGTGCTCCATCCAAGTTTGTAAAAAAACCACGAGGCCGCCACAAGGCCGATGAGCGACACAAGCGCAAAGCGGTATTTTAGATGGAGTCCTCCCGCTACATATTTGCCGAGACGATCCCAGAGAAGTTTGGAAAATCCCTTGGTAGGCGGAGCAATAACCTGCATGATGTCGTCAAGAAATCCCACGGCGCCTGCGGCTAAAAGCGTGGCCAAAGGAAGCCAGGTTTGTCCTCTGCTTAAAAAGCTGAATTTTTCCAGCCACCCGATTTGGGTGGAGGCGAGAGCAAAAAAGAGAAGCGCCACGGCAGGAGGCATCAACCAAATGAGCATACCGCCAAATCGCGGCGTTTTTATTTCTCCCTCCCCGTGGAACTTCTGAAAAAAAGGCACTTCTCCTCCGCCGAGAGCTTCTGTCCGTACGGTTTTCCGCCAAAGCCGATGCTTATACAGGACATGTATCAAAAAAGGCGTGACGCAAAACGCCAGCAAAAAGCTTGTGGCGGCAAGAGTCGCGATTTTTAAAACGCTTAAGGTGAAGTTAATTTCCATTGGTATGATTGCAAAATCCACTGCAAAAGCTGGCGCATCTCTGTGAATCTTGCTTCCGATCCCAAGATTACGTTTATAATATACCCTTGCGTGTCTGGACTTTCGACCACGAACAAAAGGGTTTCTCTTGCGAGCGGCGTTGTTCCTGTTTTGCCGCCAAAAGTCCTGCCAGGCCAATCATAGTATCCTAAAAGTTCATTCGTGTTTCGCATGGTATGGTGGAACCTTCCAGTTGGAGTGATGAGCGCGAGTTCACTTTGGCTTAAGATATCAAACACTTGCGGATAGCTTTGGAACAAATAGCGCGCGAGTTCGGCAAGATCCTTCGTGGTGGACTTATTGGTGTATTGGGCTTCATCGAGTCCGGTGGGATTCACGAATGAGGTGTTTTGCAGATTCAGGCGCGCGGCTTCCTCATTCATCAACCCTATGAAAACCTTAGGTTCTTTCGCCTCTGCCAGCGCTTCGGCTGCATCGTTGCTCGACTCCATTAAGACAAGATAGAGCAAATCTTTAACCGTGAACGCCTCTCCTGCGCGCAGCTGGCCGGCCTCACCGGGAGTTTCAAGAACTTTTGGAGTTATGGTGATGTGTTGGTCCAGCGGATAATTTTTTATCGCTACCAGC
>MHTS01000013.1:0-8684 GCA_001824915.1 Candidatus Wildermuthbacteria bacterium RIFCSPHIGHO2_01_FULL_48_27b
CTTAAGCTCATCTTCAATCTTCTGACGCTCCAAACGGGCCAGCTGCGCCAAACGAGTATCCAAAATCGCGTTCGCTTGAATTTCCGTCAGGCGGAAACGCTTCATTAAGTTTGTCTGGGCATCTGCCCGGTCTGACGCTCGGCGGATAATGCGAATTACTTCGTCAATGTTTTCCAAGCACTTGTGCAACCCCTCCAAAATATGCTCCCGCTCTTTGGCGCGCTCCAATTCGTATTTGGTGCGGCGCGTAATTACCTCTCTCCGGTGTTCAATGAAATAATGCAGAATCTCAACCAAAGAGAGTACCTTGGGCTGCAAACCGTCCACCAACGCGATCATATTTAAATGAAACGATTTTTGCAGATCGGAAAACTTATAGAGGCGGTTTAAAATCTTCTGGGGTTGGGCTTCCCGCTGCAAATCGAACACAATCCGCAGGCCATCTTTGTCTGATTCGTCGCGAATATCTCTAATGCCGTCGATTTTCTTGTCTCCCACGAGTTTCGCGAACTGCTCCACCAGCGAGGACTTGTTCACCTGATAGGGAATTTCGGTAATGACAATCTGCGTTTTTTTCTTCTCGCCACCATCTACGATGTCGGCTTTACCGCGCATGATAATAGGGCCCCTTCCCTGTGAGTAGGCTTCTATAATCTCTTTTCTGTTATAAATAATGCCCCCGGTTGGAAAATCCGGCCCTTTGATGAACTCAAAAAGATCTTCTGTTGCCGCTTCCGGATTGTCGATAAGGTACACGGCTGCGTCCAGAACTTCCCGAATGTTGTGGGGAGGAATATTTGTGGCCATTCCCACCGCGATGCCCAATGTTCCATTGAGAAGAAGCTGGGGCAAGGGCGATGGAAGCACGACGGGTTCTTTTCGGGTGCCGTCGTAATTATCCATGAAATTCACGGTATCTTTGCCGATGTCTTGGAGCATTGCCTCTCCTACGCGCGACATTCTTGCTTCTGAATAACGCATTGCCGCCGGCGGATCCCCGTCTATTGAGTTGTGCACAAAAATTCCTGCGCCAAGTGCGAAATTATGCCAAGGGCCAACTGTGATATCGTATACATCCTCCCGCTCTTCCAATCTTCGCACTCTTACGACTTTGTGGTTATGGGTCTTTGCGGCTTCTACAATTTCTTTAAAGTCCCCAAAGTATTCTGTTGCATTTTCAATTCGAGGAATCCAATTTTCTTTTCGTTCTTGTTCGTAGATTTCAGGTGTTATTTGTGAATACTTTGCAAGAAGAGATGAAACAAATCGCAAAATCCGGCTCTTTACAACCCTCTTTCGGTATTCCGGATCTTGCCAATTCTCCCTAAGGGAAACCTTAGCTTTCTCCGCTAGAGTGCTTATATAATTCGGATCTTTTGAAACACGTTCTTTGTAAAGCCGTTGCAACCCTGCTTTATGCTTTCGCAGAAATTCGGGATTCTGTCTCTGCTTTATCATCTTTTCTCTGTGAAATTCCCTTATGCCATCTATCTTCCAAAGAGATTCAGCCATGCGTTGGAAGTGATCTTCAGGATATTTCGCCCGATACTCAGGATTTTGCCATAGAAGTTTCGAAATTCTGCTTTGATATGCCTTTCTTTTGGGATCATTCATTTGCTCCTTCATAAGCAGGGAAATGTAAGCGCGGTGAGCAGGGTCTTCCCAAATTTTCTTTGAGATTTCTGCCATATGCCGTTCCATTCGGGTTCGGTACGCAGGATCCTGCCAGCGCTCCTTGAGTTCCTTTGACTTTAGCGCGGACATAAGCTCCTGGAAGTCTCTGCGCTGCCAGAGAGATTGTAAATTCGCACGAGAATTCTCCTCCATAAACTTACGATACTGAGGATTTTTCCAGAGTTCTTTCACTGCAGCGATTCTCGCCGCTCGATATTCGGGATTTTTCCAAAGCTTTCGGTTTCGCGCAGAAGCTCTTTGTGAAAGAAGCTCATGGTTTTCTTCGAGATACTTCTTTCTTCCTTTCGCTAATTTCTCTACATATTCGAGGTCGTTTTTATGTCGCCAAGAAGCAGCCTCATAGTGAAGGCGCCAATGTTCCTTCCATTGCAGTCGTTTAATATTATCTGGATTATTATTATGTTTATTGAAATCTAAATGGTGGCGAATCCTCCCCGTGCTTTTCTTATACACATTCTCTCGTAAGTTCAAGTCGTCTGCGAGGCGGTGAATAAATTGCCACGCACGATCAAAGGGCTGGAGTACCATTTCATATCCCTTCAAATTTTTATCCTCCTTGCCGTCGTACTCTTTCGCATAAAGTGGCATCAACGAATCCCCCGGCTGGAGATTTTTTGCTTCTCGATAATCTCCGTCTCGCAGCATAAAACGATGGTCTGGAGTACACTTGATCTTTTGCGCGCTGTCTAATTCTACTTCTACAAGTTCTGCGTTTCTCCTTGTACGGCGTGGGTTTTTAATTTCCGCAATCTCGATTTTTTGGTTTCGATGATTAAAAGAAAACGTCCAATTCCTTTCCCCTGCGCTATGCTCTTCTACGAGTTCTCCGAACGACAAGGTTCTTCCGTCTGTTAGGCGGACTTTGGTATCTTTTGTGAAACAGCCGAAATTCCCTTGGCCGTCAATTAACGGATAACGCATGGAAAAGTTTTGGGCCATGCGCACGAGGGAATCGTAAACCGCCACATCTCCGTGCGGGTGGTACCGCCCCAAACAGCTTCCTACGACCGTCGCGCATTTTCGGTACTTAGCTCCGTGCGTAAGCCCGTCTTCCTGCATGGCAAAAAGAATGCGCCGGTGTACGGGTTTCAATCCGTCGCGCACGTCTGGAAGCGCGCGCGCCACTATCACCGACATTGCGTAGTCGATGTAGGAGCCGCGCATCTCCTCTACGATTTCTCTTGGCTCTACTCTATTGTTCTCCATTGCTCGAAGAAGGCATTTGAGCCTCCAGGTCTTTCAATTGTTTTTGCAACTCTTCGAACTGAAGCTGTTCCCCAATGCTCGGGCCTTGCTGGATTTGCATTCGCTCGCTTATTCGGGGAATCCACCAAGCAAGCAACCCAATTCCGATTATAATCGTTATCCCCCATACGATCATTTTTTTCTGAGCTTCGGGCAACCCCCGCAGTCGCTCTAAGAATTTTGTCATACCGGCCTTACGGCTGCAATACTATAACTTTGGTTTCTTCTGAAGTAAAATCCCGAAGCTTTATTGCGAGCTTCGGCTGCGCCTCCGCGTTCTTAACTCCCATTTCCTTCAGGAACTCATCAACTTTTTCCAGTTTAAATCGAAGGTTCGCCAGCATATAATGCATAGGAATTACAATGCGGGGCTCAATTTGGCTTACGATTTTCGTGGCCGCTTTCGCGTCTATGGTATACACACCACCTACTGGGACAAACAAAATATCTATATTTCCTATCTTGCTCACTTGATCTGCGGTAAGCTCGCTCTGTCCTAAGTCGCCCAAATGGCAAAGCCGCATGCCTTCAGCTTCAATCATATATATAGTGTTTTCCCCTCGTTCTTTGCCCTCTTTCTCGTCGTGGAACGACGGAATGCCCCGCACGGATATATCTTTTATTTCATATTCACCCGGACCGGTAATAACAAAAGGCGCCCCGCCCGCAGGTCCTTTCACCGCTTTCACATTATTGTGATCTTCATGATCATGAGTTGAAAGCACCAGATCTGCCTCGAGCACAGGCATCTTAAGGCCTATGGAGGGGTCAAAAGGGTCAATCACGAGCTTCACCTGCTCTTGTTTGTTCCTCTGGGCAATAACGGAAAAACAGGCTTGTCCTTTCCACGAGACTTGCATAATGAAATACTGTACCATACCCTTGAAGAATTTACCAGATTGTGTATAGTGGGTGATATGCTAAAAACAGTAATTGCGGAAAAATCAAGATTCGATCTTGTAAAGCCATTCCGGATAGGAGATCTCGTGGAAGGTACAGTTATAGGCATTGGCCGATCCGCGGTGTATTTCGATTTAGGCCCGCAAGGCACCGGCATTATTTATGGCCGGGAATTTTTGGAAGAGAAAGCCGCGCTCAAAGAAGTCACGCCCGGCGAAAAGATAGTGGCAAAAATTGTTGATTTGGAAAATGATGAAGGCTATATTGAACTCTCGCTCCGGGAAGCAGGAAGAGAACTTACCTGGGATAAGCTTAAGGAAAAGAAAGAAAAGGAAGAGGTGTTCAAAGTAAAAATTATCGGCGCGAACAAGGGTGGCCTTTTGGCAAACCTGCATGGCACGCAAGCCTTCTTGCCGGTTTCCCAGCTCGCGCAAGAACACTATCCGCGCGTGGAAGACGGGGATTCTTCGAAAATTCTCCGTGCGCTGCAAGCATTTATCGGACAGGAACTGGAACTGCAGATTTTCGACCTAGACCCTCGAGAGGGAAAAGTCATTCTTTCTGAACGCTCCGGAGAACGGGCAAAACTCAAAGAGCAGCTGGCGCGTTTCCAGGTGGGGGATGTAGTTGAAGGAGAAATTACAGGAGTAGTTGATTTTGGCGCATTTATCAAATTCCCGATAGGCCTGCCTGCGCAGGCAGGCAAGGCAGATGAAGAGTCTATTGAGGGGCTTATTCACATTTCGGAAATTGACTGGCAGATTATTGAAGACCCCGCGCAAATTTTGAAAGTGGGCGACAAGGTCAAGGCAAAAATCGTGGATCTTTCCCAGGGCCGCGCCTCTCTTTCTCTCAAGGCCTTGAAAGAAGACCCATGGCGGGAAGCAGAAAAAAAATACAGCAAACTCGATATAGTGAAGGGAAAGGTTACTAAATTGAATCCTTTTGGCGCGTTTGTAGAAATTGAGGAGAAAATTCAGGGGCTGTGCCACATCTCAGAGTTTGGCACGAAGGCAAAAATGGAAGAAGTGCTGAAGCCCGGAGAAACCTACGCCTTTCAGATCTTGGAACTTAATCCTGCCGAACATCGAATGAGCCTTCACCTCGCGACAGAGAGCGCATCAAATACTGCCTCAACGCCAGAATCACAACCGCAAAAAGAAGAGCAACCAGAAACGCCCGAATA
Organism: Candidatus Wildermuthbacteria bacterium RIFCSPHIGHO2_01_FULL_48_27b; assembly: GCA_001824915.1. Classification (GTDB taxonomy): domain Bacteria; phylum Patescibacteriota; class Minisyncoccia; order Minisyncoccales; family UBA10102; genus O2-01-FULL-48-27b. The sequence goes on from MHTS01000013.1 coordinate 5,027, forward strand.
AAGACGGGGTTCCCAACAGCTTGGAAGAAAGAAGCCCAGACCGGCTCCTTTTTTGTTGCGTCCATAACGGCTAGCGAATTTTGGTTTAATGCTACAAACTTCTCTTTGCCAAACAAGCTGTTCTGCGCCTTCGGCGTTCCACCCGTATTCTGGCTCGAACCCCAGTTTTCCTCGTCTGTTGCCGGGCGATCCGGGAATCTCCGCTCCATCGTGAGTTTCAAATCGTTGTCGCCGCCATACCAGCCGCTACCGGCGTCAACCTCTTCCACCACCGCACCTTCAGCGTCTTTCAACACAACCCGCTGGCCGGGATTTTTGAATTTTCCCGCAAGTGTCACGTAGTTTATATTTACTCCCGGAATTTTATCTGAAGCACCCACCAAAAAATAGTCCTCTGCTGGCACGTTTCCGTATAGCAAAATCGTAAAATCCAATTGTTCTCCCGAATACAATTCAATACGCCATCCCTGCATAGAAACTGTTTGTTCGCCGGCATTATACAGTTCTATCCATTCGTATCTCCAGTACTGCTTTGCGTCCACCCCCTCCACCGGCGTTCCCATCCACGCAATTTCGTTTATTACTAAGGCCTGCGCCGACACCAGAGAAGGGATAAACAGAGATAAAACCAAGACAAAAACTATTTTCATAAACTCACTATACGCCAAATACCATTTTCGTCTCAAACACTCAACTTGACATTTCCCGTAAAAGGTGTATACTGTTTTTACCTTCGGAGCAGTTGCTGCGAAGAATTTCATACGTACGGGGGTTGATCGTGGACACCATACCCGGAATCGAAAAGGCGAAGATACTGCTCAGCGCGGGAGGAGGAAAAGAGTTTTCCAAGTTCCCCACTAATGCGGGAGCGCACCTCGGGAAGATTCCTGTGGGACGGATCCGCGTACAGTTGGAACTGTCCCCATCCCCTGTGTTTGTCTTCGTCGTTGATGGACAGAAACAACCCACACTTCTCAAAGAGATTTGGACCGCCTCCGGGATACGCCGTGTCGTGAAAGACATGGGGATCAAGCAGACCGAAAACAAGATCCCCTACATCGGCTATCCCGAAAACCATTTGCGGCTGGTGGAGGCCTCCACCTCCCGCATCCGGATGTGGGAACTCGCGATAATCTCGCAGGAGGGAGAGTTTTTCTTCACCTCTCAGCAGACGTTCGACGTTACAGTTGCGCGAAGGCTGGGGGGGCGACTCTTCATCTGCTCAAATCGGCTCCACGCGTGGCCGCAGATGATTGAGTTCCTGAGGATACTCCTAGGGGAACCGATCTTCCCCCTCAAAGAGGAGGCGGAAAAGAACTCGCCTCCCCCTGGGACTGTTCTCTGGTGGAACGTGGCCCAAGGGTTGGGGACGATCCAGACTCCAAGGGGCGTAGCCCGCGCCCACTGGAGCCAAGTTGCTCTTGGCCAACGCGTGTTTCAGTATCTTAGGGAGGGTGAACGGGTATTCTGCGAGATCAAAGAGATCGCACAGCGTGCCGGCGCCCGTCCGACTTCCTTCAAGTGGGAGGCAAAAAACATCAAACCTCTCATGTAATCAGGCCTCGGACCGACACAATGCCTCGTACGCAGCCAGCGTGCGAGGTTTTTCTTGAATCTTCGGCGATTTTTGATATAATTGGAGATACAATGAAAAAATTCTCAAAAAACTTTTTCCTTGTTGTTTTGATTCTTCTCACGGTTTCGGCGCTGTTTGCGCTTTTTTCAGATCCATTCACTCAAGTGGAGCGGATTTCCCTTTCGCAAGTAGCCCAAGACATTTCAGAAGAGCAGGTGGAAAAAATTGTTATTTCCGGGAACAAGCTCACTATTTCTTATACCGACGGGAGCACCAATGAATCTACAAAAGAGCCGCAGTCGGCTTTGTCGGAAACTCTGCTTCAACTCGGCGTGCAGCAGGATAAACTTGCCCGGGTGGACATTGAGCCCAGAGAAGAAAGCGGCTTTGCAGCGTTCATCGGACCCCTCGCTTTTATACTGCTGCCGCTTTTGATTTTTTTCATCTTCTTCTGGATGATGTTCCGGCAGGCAAGATCCGGCATTGGCCAGGCATTCGATTTTACCAAGGCAAGAGCACGGCTATTTGGGGCCGAAGGCCAGCTCAAACAAAAAGTGAGCTTCAAAGACGTAGCCGGTCTGAAAGAAGCAAAAGAAGAAGTGCAAGAAGTGGTAGACTTTTTAAAGTTCCCAAAAAAATATCTGCAAATGGGGGCGAAAATCCCGCGGGGCGTGTTGCTCGTGGGGCCGCCGGGCACAGGCAAAACGCTCTTGGCAAAAGCAGTGGCCAGTGAGGCGGGAGTGCCATTTTTTTCCGCTTCCGGATCTGAATTTATTGAGATGTTCGTCGGAGTAGGAAGCTCGCGGGTTCGGGATTTATTCTCGACGGCAAAAAAAGCAGGGCGCGCCATCGTATTTATCGATGAGCTTGACGCAATCGGGCGGACGCGCGGATTTGGATTTGGCGGCGGCCATGACGAACGCGAACAAACATTAAATCAGATTTTAGTTGAGATGGACGGGTTCGAACGCGATGAAGCCGTTATTGTGATGTCTGCCACAAACCGACCTGATGTGCTCGACCCCGCGTTGCTTAGGCCGGGCCGGTTTGACCGCACTATTATTCTCGATCTCCCTGATGTGGAAGACCGAAACGCAATCCTTCAAATTCACGCGCAAGGCAAACCATTGGCCCCCAATACGCATCTCCGAGAAATTGCAGAACGCACTCCCGGGTTTTCCGGAGCCGATCTGGCAAACTTGATGAATGAGGCCGCGATTTTGGCAGCGAGAAAAAACAAGCAACAAATTTCTCAACACGAGCTCTATGAATCCATAGACAAAGTACTGCTTGGCCCCGAACGGAAAAGTCATGTGCTTTCAAAGAAAGAAAAAGAAATTACCGCATACCACGAAGCTGGACATGCGCTTGTGGCTGCCTCCTTGAAAAACGTTGACCCGGTGCGCAAAATTTCCATTATCTCTCGCGGCAGAGCTGGCGGATACACCTTAAAGTTACCCAGTGAAGACAGACACATGAAATCCCGCGCGGAATTTTTGGATGAACTTGCGGTATTGCTCGGCGGCTACGCGGCGGAGAAAATGGTATTCGGCGACATTACTACAGGCCCAAGCAATGATTTGGAAAAAGCCTCTGAAATCGCGCGAAGCATCGTAAAAGATTTTGGCATGTCCGAAAAATTAGGGGCCGTTACTTTTGGAGAAAAAGAACATATGCCGTTTTTGGGCAGAGATATGGAATCCGGAAAAAACTATTCTGAAGCAACAGCCCTCGAAATCGACCGGGAAGTTGCCACGCTCATTGAAAACGCGCGAAAACTTGCGGAACGAATGCTTGAACAAAAGCGCAAGACTCTAGACAAAATAGCCCAAGTTCTGGTAGAAAAGGAAACAATCGAGCGGGAAGAATTTGCGCAGCTCGTAGGCAAACCTGACAAATCCTCGTCCAAGAAAATGCGCGTGTAGCTCAGTCGGTTAGAGCACAGCTCTTATAAAGCTGGGGTCGATGGTTCGAATCCATCCACGCGCACCCCAGGGCTCGTAGCTCAGTTGGTTAGAGCGCGTCGTTGACATCGACGAGGTCTCCAGTTCAAGTCTGGACGAGCCCACACTTCAATAATAA
>MHTS01000013.1:8701-20984 GCA_001824915.1 Candidatus Wildermuthbacteria bacterium RIFCSPHIGHO2_01_FULL_48_27b
ATAATAAATTCAGCTTAAACTTATGGAAAATATTCAACAATACATTACCAAACGGACAATTCTTTTTATCGCCATATTTGCGGTGGTGGGATTTGGAGCGCTGCAAATCCCCGTAACCCAACTTGTGGGGTCTGGCGCGAAGTTTACGGTATTCGACGCCTTCGCCCCCTTAACAGGCGCCTTTATCGGAAGTGTCCCCGGGATCATTGCGGTAGTACTCATGAACTCTGCCAACTTCCTCTTTCATGGAGCGCAAGTGCACGATATAGGAACTATTATCCGATTCTTCCCTGTGCTATTCGCAGTATTGTATTTTGCAAAGAAAAGCCGGCTTAACCTCATTGTTCCGCTTCTCGCAATCGTAATTTTCGTGGCGCATCCAATAGGCCGCTCCGTATGGTATTTCTCCCTATTCTGGACTATACCCATTATTGCGTATTTCTTTCGGGACCGGTTTTTGCTTGCGCGCGCGCTTGGGGCGACATTCTCCGCGCACGCGGTGGGTGGGGCTAGCTGGATTTGGGCTTTCGCGCTTCCGGCCGCCGCTTGGAATTCTTTGATTCCTATTGTAATCGCAGAGCGTTTGCTTTTCGCGCTTGGAATAGCGGCAAGCTATATCGCCTTGAACAATCTTCTCTACGTATTAGAACGCAAGAATATCCTTAACCTCGGGTTCCCTATCGATTCTCGTTTCGTATATTCGTCTAGAATTCGTAATTCGTAGGATGGGATTGAAAATTCTTCACGAAGATGCTACGCTACTGGTTGTAGATAAGCCAGCGGGGTTAACCGTTGAACAAGTAGGAGAACTGCTCAAAAAACAGTTTCCGGAACTTGAAAAGCTTGGGGAAGAAAGACGGTATGGCATTGTACACCGGCTCGATAAGGATACGTCCGGCGTACTGCTTGCGGCAAAAACAAAAGAAGAGTTCGAGAAGTTGCAAGGACAGTTCGCGAACAGGCAAGTAGAGAAACACTATATCTGTCTTGTGGAAGGCACAATTTCCCAAGATAAAGGCATTATCCACACGCTTCTCGCAAGATCTCCCGCAGACAGAAGAAAACAACGGACATATTCTTTGCAGGAACAACAAGCCGGAAGGAGAGAAGCAATAACCGAGTGGCAAGTACTTCAGCGATTTGGGACTTTCACGCTTCTCCAGATAACTCCCAAAACAGGCAGAAAACATCAGATAAGGGCTCACATGGCTTCTCTGGGCCATCCTGTAGCCGGCGATAAACTCTACGGCTTCAAAAATCAACAAATCCCGCAGGATCTGACGCGCCAATTTCTTCACGCCTCTTCTCTGAAAATCGGAAACACCGAATTTTCCGCAGAGCTTGCCTCAGATCTACAAAAAGTGTTAGAAAGACTGCAATCAAATGACAACACCCACTGAAACAACAATCGTAAAAGAACAATTGAAAGAGCATGGTCTGGATGTTCAGCCAGGAGATACCGTTCGCGTACACCAAAAAATCAAAGAAGGGGGAAAAGAACGCATTCAGATTTTTGAAGGAGTGGTGCTTGCGCGAAAGCACGGGAAAGGCATAAGCGCAACCATTACCGTGAGAAAAATAAGCCAAGGGGTTGGCGTGGAACGCATTTTTCCTATTCACGCTCCATTTGTGCAGAAACTCGAAGTTGTGAAGCGTGCAAAAGTGCGGAGAGCGAAACTCTACTACCTTCGAGACGCAAAAGGTAAAAAGGCACGCTTAAAGGCAAGGGCGTTTGGCGTAGAAGTAGCGGAGCCCGAACAACCTAAAGCTAGAACAGAAGAAGTACCTGTAGAAGCCCCCAAAACAAAAATAGAATAGTATGCATGCGCGGGGCCGAAGCCAACTGCTTGGCTTCGGCGGGCGATTTACGCGAAGCTCCTGCGGAGCCGTAAAATCGCCCCGGGATACATTGAGAACTTTGTGATAGCATATGCGCGGGTGGTGAAATTGGTAAACACGCTAGCTTGAGGGGCTAGTGCCGCAAGGCTTGGAGGTTCGAGTCCTCTTCCGCGCACTTCGTGATCCAGGGGCGGTTAGCTCAGTTGGTTAGAGCGACTCGTTTACACCGAGTAGGTCGGGGGTCCGAGTCCTCCACCGCCCACCAATAGCATGCTGCAGGAAAACCGAGAACATCAAACCTTTCATGTCGGTCTCAAAGCGTTTATCGCAAACGGAGAGAAACTTTTGATTCTTCAAGATCCCGAAGGATTTTGGGAACTCCCCGGCGGCAGAACCGAGAAGCAAGAAATCTATAAGCCCCTGGAACAAATACTCTTGCGTGAAACTAAAGAAGAGCTTGGAGATCAGTTTGAGTACAAAGTTAACTCAATCTTTCATGCCTGGATTCGCAAGCCCGATCCCAATGATCATCATACCTCGCAAGTATATCGTGATAACGACTTTTGCATTTTTCTGATAGGCATTCTCTGCGAATACAAAAAAGGGGGCATCACTTTAAGCCCAGAGCATATGGATTTTCGCTGGATTGCCAAAGAAGAAGTAGAAAATTTGGAATTTGAAAACACCTACAAAGAAGCAGTCCTAAGGTATTTTGAGAGTTAAACTAGGGTATAATGAAAGAATGAAGGTAGGAAAGAATGAAAAGCCGACAAAGCTTCCTCAAGGAGGACAACTTCAAAGAAAGATACGAATAGAGTGGTCTCCAAATTTCGCCTACGCAGTCGGCCTTTTAACGGCAGACGGACATCTATCTAAAGATGAGAGGCATATTATTTTCACGTCGAAGGAGCTCGAGCTGATAAACCTTTTCAAAGCTGCTCTTCAAATTGAAAATAAACCAACTCGACGCAAGGAAAAAAGAAGAGAATGGTTTTCCCTTTCTTTTGGCGATCGAGTTTTCTACCGATTTCTTTTGACGATTGGACTAACCCCCGCAAAATCAAAAACAATAAAATCCGTAGATATCCCCGAAAAGTTCTTCGCAGATTTTCTACGGGGATTATTTGACGGAGATGGCACTTTTTATATGTTTCGAGATGCAAGATGGCCAAATAGCCTTTGTTTTAAAATGTCTTTTGCATCTGCTAGTAAAGAATTCATTGAGTGGCTTAAGCACGAGCTCACACGTTCTTATGGTGTAAAGGGGTACCTCCATAAAGGAGCTGGTGTTTCTAATCTTGAATATGTAAAAGGTGACAGTAGAATACTTTTCCATACAATGTACCACCAAAAAGAACTCTTGTTTTTAAAGAGGAAATATACTAAAATGAGAACTGCTCTTGAACTTGACGAGCAAAACTGGATCCCAGCCCTTCAAAAGCATCAAAGGCTAAAAGTCTTGCCTGGGTAGCTCAGTGGTAGAGCTTTGGTCTGAAGAACCAAGAGTCGTCAGTTCGATTCTGACCCCAGGCACAAGATTTTTGCAAAGCAAAAAGCGGGCGTCGTATAGCGGCTATTATGCGTCCTTGCCAAGGACGAGACGGCGGTTCGACTCCGCTCGCCCGCTCCAAAAAATAAAACGATGCGGATTCAATACCGCCACCCAAAACTCTACGACTTTCTCCTGCGCTTTCTGTACCCAAGACAGCTTACGGAGAGATTTTCCAGGGAAGTTGGGCAAAACAAGAGTATTTTTGACGTTGCCGCAGGATATGGACGGATGTCGCACTTTCTCGATCCTTCAAACACCTATTATGGGATCGATCTCAACAGCTTATTTGTTGAATACGGCAAAAAACAGGGCATCCAGCTTGAGAGAAAAGACGTTCTGGATCCGCATGCATATACTCCGTGCGACGTTTTTCTAGCAGTCGATATCATCCACCACCTCCCACTTAATCGACTTCCAGGATTGTTTGATCTCATTTTTTCTCATGCGAGAGAAAAAGTCATCATTATCGACCCTGCATTCACGAGCGTTGCTGCAAAATATGGAGTATTTGGAAAATTGCTCGGAGCTATTTTCCGTATGGTTGATGACGAAGGAATTAATAGCAAAGTGAATAAATGGCTTACAGAGAAGGAATGGAAACAGCTTCTTGAGGAACGATTTTCCAGCGCTCATGGAAAATCTTTCGTTGCTACCTATGAAAAGGTGAGTGGACACCATTTTGCAACATTGATCAGAACCCCCACAGGTACGCAGTAATCTCGTTTTTACAAGGCACTGTTGCAAAACAGTGTTTTTGGTTTTATAATCAACGAATTCTCTTTATGGCGCGCATTCCTCTTGGCATTACATTCGACGACGTGCTTTTAATCCCGCAAAGGTCAGACGTAAATCCGGCTGAAGTTGACGTGAAAGCCCGCCTTACCAAAAACATCGTTCTCCAAGCTCCCCTAGCTTCTGCCGTTATGGACACGGTAACAGAAGCAAAAATGGCTATCGCCCTCGCAAAAGAGGGCGGTATTGGTTTTTTGCACCGGAACTGCTCTATTGCAGAACAAGTCGCAATGGTTCAAACAGTAAAAAATCAGAGCAAAAGTTTATTGGTGGGGGCCGGAATCGGCCCTCATGACTTAGAGCGCGCAAAGGCACTCGACAAGGCAGGCGTAGACGTAATTTCCATAGACTGCGCCCACGCGCATAAAACCCAAATTATCGCAGACGCAAAAAAAATCAAAAAGGCCATACAGGCAGACCTTGTTATAGGAAACATAGCCACGGCAGAGGCTGCGCGCGCATTTGTCGCTTTCGCGGACGCCCTAAAGGTAGGCGTAGGCCCGGGATCCATTTGTACCACAAGAATCGTGAGTGGAGTGGGCGTACCCCAACTCACTGCCATTATGGATGTTGCCAAAGCCGTAAAAGCAAACCATGTTCCCGTAATCGCAGACGGCGGCATTCGTTTTTCCGGGGATATCGTGAAAGCCCTTGCCGCGGGAGCTGATAGTGTTATGCTGGGATCGCTGTTTGCGGGTACCGATGAAGCACCTGGCGAAATTTTAGAAGTTGAAGGGAAGAAATACAAATCCTATCGGGGCATGGGCTCTTTTGCCGCCATGCAGAAAGGTAAAGCTGTCGACCGCTACAGCCACAAAGGATCTGGAAAACACGTGGCAGAAGGTGTAGATGCACTCACGCCCTATAAAGGCCCGCTAGCAGAAGTAGTATTTCAAATGCTTGGCGGATTGCGGTCTGGCATGGGATATGTGGGAGCAAAAAACATACGAGAGCTCCACCGGAAAGCAAAGTTCATTCAGATTACGCAAGCTGGCAGAGAGGAAAGCCATCCTCACTCTGTCATTCTCAAAAAATTATGAATCCCACTCTTGAACATCACACCCACTATCACCATACCCATATCCCTTTAGCAGAGCTTCATACGCATCTTGGCGGAGCCGTGGATCCTGCCATACTTTGGACTATTGCCCATGAACAAGGCATCAAACTTCCCACCAAAGATTACTGGGAGTTTGAGCGACTGGTTACAGTAAGTAAAGACGAAAAGCTTGAGGGCATGAAGATGCTCGACAGCACCAAATATCACTGGACCGAGCTGATTCAATCTTCGCCCTTGGCCATTGAGCCTGCCGTGCACGGAACAATAGGAGGAGCGTATCGGGCAAACCACATTGTGCTCCATGAGCTGCGCTACAATCCCATGAAGCGCAACCGCGGAGGCGAACAAGATCTCGACCACATCATTATGGCAACCATACGAGGCATGGAAAAGGCGCTTCTGGAATACCCCGAAATCCGCGCCGGTCTTCTTATCATACTCGACCGTACTCTCCCCTTCAGACTCAATGAAATTTTGTACCAAAAAGCGCTCAAGTATAGACCGCGAGGCATAATAGGAATTGATCTGGCAGGCCCTCCCTGTGATTCTTTTCGCATGGAAGACTATGTGGATCTTCTGCGGGAAGCAAAATCCAAAGGATTAGGCCTTACGATACATACAGGAGAAGAAGGGGCTGAACAGCTTAAAGAAATGGAGCTTGTGGTAGAAAAGATTGAGCCCGACCGTATTGGCCATGGCTTTCTCGCGTGGCAAAACGAAAAACTCGTCAAGCAGCTGGTCGAGAAAAAGATCACTCTTGAGCTATGCCCTACCTCAAACCTCCAGATTCAAGTTATCAAAAGCGAAGAGGAAATGAAAAAAATCTATCGCTCGCTGTACGATTCTGGGGTAATCCTCACTATCAACACCGACGGACCAGAAATGCATGGAACCACCCTTTGGAAAGAATTTAATTTCCTTCTTGAAAAACAGATATTCGCCAAAGACGAGCTCAACTCTCTCATACAAAATGCCTTCGACTCAACCTTCGTCCGGTAAAATTCCGGCCATACTGGTATTTGATTTTGGCTCGCAATACTCCCAGCTCATCGCGCGTCGCTTGAGAAGTTTGGGCGTTAGCGTGCAGCTTGTACCGCACACCTTCCCATTGGATAAGGTAAGTGGGGCAAAGGGAATTATTCTTTCCGGCGGCCCGAACTCAGTATACGAAAAGGGCGCTGCAACCATGTCCAGAAAGATCCTCAAACTCGGCATACCTATTTTGGGCATCTGCTACGGCATGCAATTATTAGCGCACCTCGAAGGAGGTAAGGTGCAACGGTCTTCCAAGAAAGAATACGGACCTGCCACATTGGAACTTTTACAGAAAAGCAGACTTTTTGAAGGCTTGCCTCGTTCTTTTTCTGTGTGGATGTCGCATGGAGACCAAGTGGCGCAATTGCCAAAAGGGTTTGTACAAACAGCATCGAGCACCAATTCTTCAAACGCTGCCATTGAAGATAAAAAGCGAAAACTCTACGGCATCCAGTTTCACCCGGAGGTGGAGCACACCCAGTATGGAAAGGAAATCTTGCAAAATTTCGTGTTCGGCGTCTGCAAATGCAAGAGACTAAACGAAATTGACAACCTCATCGAGAAAAAAATAGAAGAAATCCGGAACGTCGTGGGAAAAGAGCGCGTTATCTGCGCCACATCAGGAGGCGTTGACTCTTCAGTGGTCGCGGCTCTCGTTTCCAAAGCAATTGGCAACCAGCTTGCGTGCATATTTGTAAATTCAGGCACGCTTCGCAAAGGAGAAACCCGGGAAGCCCGAAAACTTTTACAAGACACCCTCCACCTCAAAGTAAAATATGTGAACGCGGAAACCCAATTCCTGCGGGCTTTGAAAGGAGTGTCGTACGGGGAAACAAAAAGAAAAATCATTGGCAGGGAATTTATCCGCGTATTTGATACATCGGCAAGGGGGATCAAGCCTGCTCCCTCTTTTCTCGCGCAAGGCACCATTCATTCAGACGTGGTGGAATCGGCAAGAACAGACACGGGCAAAAAAACGCAAACTATAAAATCCCATCACAATGTAGGGGGCTTGCCCAAAAAACTCCGACTTCGACTTTTGGAACCTTTGCGTGATTTGTTTAAAGATGAGGTTCGCCAGCTCGGCTTGGCCCTCGGCTTGCCAGAATCCGCCGTGTGGCGCCAACCTTTTCCGGGACCCGGCTTGGCAATACGCGTGGTAGGCGAGGTTACCAAACAAAAGCTCGATATTCTGCGCGAAGCAGATGCCATTGTGCGAGAGGAAATTGAAAACGCGGGGCTTAGCCGCGACCTTTATCAATACTTTGCCATTCTCTTAAACGATAAAACAGTTGGGGTAAGAGGAGACCAGCGCGCCTATGCCTATCCTGTCGTAGTAAAAGCAGTCGTGAGTTCAGATATTATGACATCTGACTGGGCGCGCCTACCCTATGACCTTTTGTCCCACCTCTCTTGGCGCATTACTTCGGAAGTACCTCAAATCACCCGCGTTTTGTACGACATCACGCCCAAACCCCCCGGCACTACCGAGTGGGAGTAGCATCTAAAATAAAGGGGCAAACCAAAATGGTTAGCCCTCTCCCGAATGGACTTGCTCATCACTCTTCTGCCTTGGGTGACGCTCAAGTACCACAGCGATTGCGTCTGGTGCAGAACGTATGAGAATACTGCTACCCCCACTAGTGTCCCAAGCAGGGCAGCAGGTAATCCCGCGCAACTGCTCTATTACCTCTTGCGCGGGGATACCAGAACGAAGCGCAAGGGACGCGAGCCGGGCGATCGCCTCCAACTGCGCAGAATCGCAGCCGCCCGCTTTGCCCAGCGCGGCAAAGATCTCGAACGGCAGACCCTGCTCGTCAAAGTTGATAGTGATGTACATGTTCCCGTGCCCTGTGCGAATCCGTTCAGTCACCCCAGGAATCTTGTCTGGCCTTTCTCGCGGTATCCGTGTATCCATTTGCGCCTCCGAACCGCAAAATGAGCTTGCAAAAACTGACTACCCTTTATGTAGCATATACTCGTACTCCTCGCAACGAAAAAACTATGGTTGAGGATTAAAACCCAGAGGGGATTCTGGAGCTTGGGCTTCCGCGATTTTGCCAAACTTACCTTCGTACTTCTCGATGTTATCCTGCAGAGCGCGGATCATGCGCTTTACGTGTCCGGGGTTCATAATCACGCGGGAAGTAAGCGTGCCCTGCGGCGGAATTACCAACCAAAAAGAAATCGAGTACAAATTCTTCTTGCGTGTGCGTAATCTGCATTAAGTTGGAATACTTGCCCTTGAGCTCTTCGTCTTGCGCCTTAATTTGAATTTGTTTGGGTTGCTGCTGCTGGTCCATAATTATGCTTAAACATTAAACTTATAGCAAACTCATATATACCAAAGAATAGGGAAACGTAGAAGAGGTCGCCGAGAATAGTGAATTTAAAGAAAGGAAGAGCCATGTAGTAGGACAAGAGAAGGCCGTCTACCGTAGGCGCGTACATTCCGGAGAACGCCCATACGGCAAGGTTCGTAGTAAGGTAAAACAGAATAGATCCGGCAAGCGTTGCCAGCGCCAGTGTGTGAAGCCTCGCTTCACACACTCTTCGTACGGCCAAACCGATGAGGCCAATTGCAAAAAAGCTGGCGTACACCACTGCCATCGTCCTTGGCTCGTAAAAGCCCACAAACAGGTCTGAAACCAGCATTGCTGCCACAGGGGTAAAGAGATACCACTTTGAAGTTTTGGAGGCGTACACGCCCGCGAACAGCGCCAAAGCCGCAACCGGCGCAAAGTTGGGTATATGAGGCAGCAACCGCGCCACAATACTTATCCCGACGAATACCAGTAAAAACAGGGGGAAGTATTTTTTATTCATAGCTCGGTTTTGATTCTTTAGTGTTCGTTTTGAATATCTCAAATCTTGCTAACGCGTATAGATAACTGGAAAGGCGGTTCATGTACGCAAGAATTTCTGGCGGAAGCTCGTGGAGTTTGCTTAAAGTATCGATTTTGCGCTCAACACGGCGCGCCACGGCCCGCGCATAATCCAGCTGTGCAGCCACTGGATGCTCGCCTGGCACGATAAATCCTCGTTCTGGCTGAATTTGCTTTTCAATAGCATCAATCTCTCGTTCTAGCTCTTCGATACGTTCTTTTACAAGTTCCTTTGCCGGGTGATCAGGAAACATAATCCAGGCGATCCGCGCCTGGATTACAAACAATGCCTCTTGAATGTGTTTTAACTTCCCTCGCAGTTCTTCGTTTTCCAAACCGCTTCGCACAATCCCAATCAAACTGTTTAATTCATCCAGATCGCCCAGCGTTATAACAATGGGTGAATCTTTGGGAACTTTCGTTTTCCCAATTTGAGATGCCCCCTCATCCCCTTTCCCTGTATAGAATAAGGCCATAAGCTAAAAATTCGAAGCACGAAGCACGAAATCTCTTCGAGAGCCTGAGGGCTCCTCAGAGCCTCGAACGGCCGAAACAAATTCTAATTTCAAACACTCAAAATTCAAAACAGTTTTGGTTATTTGGGTTTTAAGATTTACGTATTGTTTCGAGTTTCGATATTCGAATTTCGAGTTTAAGCTACATGCAGCGGCTGAATCCGCATCCCTTGCAGCTAATGCAGCCTTCTGCCATTACAAGCTGGGCTCCACAATCCGGGCACCCCGGCATAAATCCGAAATCCGCCATGGAAGGATCTCCTTCTTTAGCAAAAGCAAATACTTCTTGCTTCTCTGGCCGTTCTAAAATATCTTCTATCTGCCTTATTCCCGTAACATGCTCCTCAAGCACCCTGCCGATGGCATCGGGAAGAGAAAGCACCGTGCCTTTTTCCGTAAATATCGGCATCGGTCCCCGAATTCCTTTGAGGTCGCCGATTACTTCCTCCACGCGAATGCCAGCCCTCATAGCAAGAGAAGAAAGCCTGCAGATTGCCTCTGATTGTTCCTGGAAAAACCCGCCGCTCTTTCCAATGGTAGCGAAGATCTCAAATGGCTTGCCGGCTTCGTCGTCGTTTATCGTAATATACAAGTTGCCGTACCCTGTTTTCATTCGATAGGTCTTGCCCATCATTACTTCTGGCCGTTTTCGAGGAACAACTCCTGCCTGCGCAGGCAGGCCTGTTTGCGAGGCCTGTCCTTCGTCCTGAGTCGGGACACCCGTTCCTACTTTTGTAGAAGGGACAGTTCCGGGTTTCTCGGTAGTAGAAACAATATTATCACCATTCCCCACATTTAAAATCTGGATGCTGCGGCTTCCATCGCGGTATACTGTTGCCGACTTGCATCCCAATTTCCAGGCAGAAATAAAACTCTCGCCAACATCCTCTTTTGTCGCAGAATGGGGAAAGTTTATTGTTTTGGAAATTGAATTATCCACATGGCGTTGGAACGCGGCCTGCATTTCCATATGCGCCCGCCCTGAAATGTCCATTGCCACCACAAAAGTATCGCGAAGCTCTTTGGAAAGCCACTCAATACTCTGGATGCTTCCTTCTGCCATAACCTTTTCCATGATCTCTTTCTGTTGGGCCTCCGTAAACTCGATTCTATCCAATGTTTCCTGGAAGTATTTGTTGAAATAGCGATACTGCTGGCCATCCTTATCCTGTTTGACATAGGCTAAAGCAAAATTCGGCTCCACGCCAGAAGAACAGTCAAACATCATGGAAATAGAACCGGTGGGAGCAACCGTAGTTAAAGCGGCGTTGCGGCGCTTAATGCCTTGGACAGGGAAAATACTCTTGTCCGAATTGGGAAATTCACCCTTCTCTCGAGCAAGCTCTTCGGACATTTTATGCGCCTCTTCGTTGATAAATCCCATAACCTTTTCTGCTGTGTGGATTCCCTCTGCGGAGTCGTACCTGATCCCCAATTGATACAACATATCTCCAAACCCCATAATTCCAAGGCCAATTCTGCGGTTTTTTTGCGCTAGTTCCGTAACCTGAGGCACTGGAAAATCGAATTTGTCTATTACGTTATCCATGAGCCGCGCCGCTGTCCTAGTGACAAAACGAAGCCGCTCCCAATCTATCCCCTTATTTACCACGAATTTGGCAAGGTTAATTGAGCCTAAATTGCAGTTATCATACGCATGCAAATATTGTTCGCCGCACGGGTTTGATGCCGCGATTGGCCCTAACCCCGGAAGGGGATTGGTCCGGTTAATAGTATCAATAAAAGCAATGCCGGGTTCGCCGTTCAGCCACGCGTGTTCCACAAGTAAATCAAACAGCTCCTTCACGGTCATATCAGCTTCAACAGCATCGTACACGGTGCCGTTCGGATGTCGAAAAACCTTATGGGGCTTCATTTTCTTGCCGTTGAATTGGCAATACCACTGTGCATTCGGGTTTTCCACAAGCTGACGCATAAACTCATCTGTCACGGTTATGGAAATGTTAAAATTGCGAATCTCCCCCTCAACCGTTTTGCACTCGATGAAATCGAGTACATCAGGATGATCCACCCGTATCATTGCCATATTCGCTCCATGCCTGCCCTGCTGCTTAATAGTGCCGAAAGCAGTGTCATACACCTTTAAAAAGGTTACGGGGCCGGAAGCCCTGCCGCGGGATTTTTTCGTAGGGGAGTTTGCAGGACGCATCTCCGACAAATCAAACCCAAGCCCGCACCCTGCCTGCTGGAGAAGAGCTGCTTCTTTAAGAGTTTGGAAAATGCTTTCCATAGAATCCTCAATGCGAAGCACGATGCAATTTGCGATAAGCGGAGTTTCTCCCCCTGCATTGGTAAGGGTGCGACCGGCCGGAGTGTACTCTTTGGACGCCATTATGGCAAAAAAGTCTTTTGCCACCTGCTCTTCAGCCTCCTCATCTTTCCCATAGCTCCTCTCCACATGAGCCAAGGAGTTTGCCACTCTCTCAAACATATCAGCCGGCGTTTCCTGGTTCCCTTCGTCGTCTATCACCAAATAGCGTTTCTGCATCATTTTCAGCGCATTTTCTGAAAATGTCCCGTTCACCTTGTCTTTAACTTCTTGAGGTACTCGCATAAAGTAGAGAGTGGTATAAATTATACTGGT
>MHTS01000014.1:0-8413 GCA_001824915.1 Candidatus Wildermuthbacteria bacterium RIFCSPHIGHO2_01_FULL_48_27b
GCATTCCTACCATTAGAAGACCCCGGAATAATATTACAATGAATCAAATATCCTTTTCATGATTCTCCTGCCTGCGCCCGCCTGCGCGGACAGGCAGGCAGGAGACCCCGGAATAATAAAGCCGCACTGGCTAGTATACCGGATTTCCAGCGTTTTTCAAGCTTTTATGCCCTTTATACCCGCAGATATCTGCGGGCGGCAATGGCGCTAGAAAACACGCCCAACCCGATGCCAACCGCAAGGCAAAGAAGCAAAAGCATAAAGAATTGCGAGATCAAAAACGAAAAAATATCAAACTCGGTAAAGGATTGAAATTGGGCGCGCACGGCTAAAGACAATACAAAAAGCAACAGCAATGCCAGGGCGCTTGCCGCAACTCCTACGAGAGCTCCCTGCACCAGAAACGGGCCGCGAATAAACCAGCTTGAGGCGCCCACCAAACGCATTATTTCGATTTCCTCTTTGGAGTTATATATGGTTAAACGAATCGTGTTGAACGCCACCAGCACCGCAACGGCAGATAACGCGATACTTATCGCCACCACTCCCGCGCGTATGCCCGCGGTAATCAGGAAAAGCCGTTCGATGACCGGAGCGCGATCGTGGAAATCAATACTTGCGATAGCGGAAGCAAATGCTTCTCCCGCGAGGAAATCCGCGATTTGCGCGTACTCCGCCGGGTTGCGCGCTTTCAAATTGAGGTGCGCGAGCATCGGATTTCTTCCAAGAGCATCCAAAGGAGCCAAAATCGCATCTTTATCCCGATAGGTTTCAATAAATCGGCGCAGGGCCTCCTCTTTGGAAATATACTCTACCTCTTTCACCTCTTCCAAATCGAGAAGCTGCTGACGAACTTTAAAAATTTCCTCTTCGCTCACCGAATCCCTGAAATAGGCGCTCACATCTACTCCCTCCTGAAGCCGCTCCACAAGAAACGCGCTCATACCCTGAAGAATGGCGAGCGAGCTTATCGCAAAAAGCACAACGGTCATTACCACGAGCGCGGCTCCCGTAGAGCTCCGATCGCGTGAAAACTTCTCAAAACCAGAACGGAAAATTCGTTTGAAGCTTATGAGCATAGTTATACGACAATAAATTTGCCTTCCTCTTCGTCGCGCACGAGCTGGCCTTCGACAAGCGTGAGAACCCGGCGCCCAATCCGATTCACGATTTCTTTGTTATGCGTTGCCAAAATAACGGTTGTCCCCAGCTCGTTGATTTTCAAAAGTAAACGGATAATGTCACGCGTGTGGTAGGGATCAAGGTTACCCGTTGGCTCATCTGCCACAATACAGTTCGGGCGATGGATAAGAGCGCGAGCAATGGCGACACGCTGCTTTTCGCCGCCAGAAAGCTGAAATGGATAATGGTGAGCGCGCTCTCCCAATCCTACAATCTCGAGCACTTCTCTCACGTCTCTCGCTATAGTATCTTCTTCCAACCCCATAACCTCCATTACGTACGCCACGTTTTCATACGCAGTTTTTGAGTTCAGAAGTTTGTAATCCTGAAACACCATCCCAATGTTTCTCCTCAACACCGGAAGACTGGAAGGAGAAAGTTGATGCACGAGAAGATCATCAAACAACACTTCCCCCTCCGTGGGGCGTTCTTCCGCCAAGAGAAGTTTCAAAAGGGTGGTCTTCCCCGCCCCAGATTTCCCAACCAGGGATACAAACTCTCCCTTCTTTATATCGAATGAGACATTCCGTAAAGCCACACTCTGATCAGGATAAATTTTGGTAACGTTGCGGTACGAAATCATTTATATCTTTATCTCCTCATCAATGAACGCGTCGAGATCTCCGTCGAGAACCGACGCGGTATCTGAAGTTTCCACTTGAGTCCGCAAATCTTTTACCAGTTGGTAAGGGTGCAAGACATAAGAACGGATCTGGCTTCCCCACTCTATAGCGGACTTCTGCCCCCGCATCTTCGCCAGCTCCTCCTCACGCTCGCGCTCGCGCATATTATACAGTTTGGAAGCGAGCACTTGCATTGCCTTTTCCCTATTCTGCTGCTGGGAACGCGAACTCTGCGATGTCACGACAATACCCGTTGGCTCGTGCACGATGCGCACTGCCGTTTCCCGTTTGTTCACGTTTTGGCCGCCCGGACCCGACGCGTTGAAAAATTCAACCCTCACCTCGTCTGGCTTCACCTCAATTTCCCTTTCCTCTTTGACATCGATCTCGGGCATAACCTCCACTGAAGCGAACGATGTGTGGCGAAGCTGTTTTGCGGAAAAAGGCGATATGCGCACCAAACGGTGCACGCCTGTTTCTCGTTTCAGCAAACCATACGCGAAAGAACCCGCAATTTCCAACGAAACCTGTTTAACGCCAATTCTGCTTTCGGGCCCCGGATCGCCGAATGATTGATGCAGAACATCTACCCGCCATCCTTTTCGTTCGCAGTAACGCTCATACATTCTCTGAAGCATCGCGGCCCAATCCTGCGCGTCTTGGCCGCCAGCTCCCGCGGTAATCGTCAAAATAGCGTTTACCCGATCGTATTTGCCCGAAAGAAATGTGCGAATTTCCAACTTCCCTATTCGTTTCTGGAGCGATTCAAGGACGGCAGGAAGCTCCTCAAGTGCATCCTCATCATCTTCTGAAAGCTTCGCTACCTCCATGAAGTCAGAAAACTCTTTTTGGAGCTGTTCAAACTCCTGCGTTTCTTCTTTCAAATCCGCGAGTTCTTTACTCAATTTTCCGGATGTTGCGGGATCTGTCCAGAACTCCGGTTTCTCTGATTCCTTTTCAAGGCCCGCGATTTTCTCTTTTTTCCCCGCAATGTCAAAGACAGTCCGCCAAATAGCGGAGTTTCGTTTCTACTTCTTCAATTTGCGTCTGTATTTCTGCCATAAAATCATTATACCAAAACTCCTCAGAATTTCAATCTGGGAACACAGTACGGGGACGGGCATCGTAACCTGCCGCGTCGAAAACGAAAGAGTTGAGTACTCCTACGGTATACCAGTTCGTAGGAGCCCACAGAAGAAACCCGCTGTATTCTTCGAGGAGCGCGTCTTTTGCTGCCTGCACTTGAGATTGCACCATAAGAGGATCATACCTTGCTCCCAAATCAAAATCCTGCAGCCATGGGCGAAGTTTTGCAAACTCTCGCCCTGAATTGGCCAGTTTCAGCGCGTCCAAACGCGTTTGCGCGGTCGCCATGGAAAAATGCACCACCTCATAGGGATACTCCGCGGGCTTGCGATAGCCGCGGTACCCCATGGCGTAGTGGGAAGGATATACCATTGGATACACGTAATCGAAATATTCCAAAGCATCCTCGATAACCTGGCCGATGCCAAGATCGTCGCGACTCGACGTTGTCAAACCAAACAAATCCACAGAAATCACAACGTCATCCAACCGTTCTCTTAGGTAGGAAAAAAACTCTCGGATAACAGCTCTTTGAAGTGTTTGCTCATCCCACACGGGAAATCGCATATCCTGCAGGTTGCCGTCTGAAGGAAACCGGACGTAGTCAAAATTGATCTCGTCAAATCCCCTGCTTGCCGCGTCCCTCGCTATTGCCACCGTGTAATTCCACGCTTCCTCGGAAGCAGGATCAACCCATCCTAACCCTTTGTGATCCGCCCAAATACCTTCTTGGGCAATGCTTTGCACCGCGAGATCGGGGCGGGCGCGGGCTAAAATAGGGTCTTGAAACACGGTCACGCGCGCGATGACATAGATGTTAGCTTCGTGCAGCCGCTTGATGAGCGCTTCGATATTCCTGATCTTCAAGCGTTCAGCACCATATTCCTTTACTTCCGATACGTCGGTTTCGTATGCCACCTCCCCGGAAAAATCTTTAATGTCAATGACCACCGCGTTTAACTCTGTCGTCCGCGCTAAATCTATCACATAATCAATCCTGCTTTGCGACCCTCCGGACCAGCTTGTAAGATACACGGCTTTAATGGTTTCCGGCGGGTTTATTAATTGTCCCCGCGGCGTAAGTTCGATGCTCGGAAGAACGATAGGGCTTGGGGATGGAGAGTTTGCAGGCTCTGGCGCAGGCGGCAAAGATTCTGTTGGTGAAGGATCGAGATCTGGAAGAGGAGTTAAAGATGGGGCTTCAACAGACAGATCGAACGACAAACCAAACAATATTCCATATGCGATGGAAATCTCAAAAATTAGGATTGCTGATAGTGTAAAAAATCCGCGGTTGGTCACAGCTCTCTTTCAATCTAGCACGTAATGGAGCCGGAGGCGAGAATCGAACTCGCGACCTTTGCTTTACGAAAGCACTGCTCTGCCGCTGAGCTACTCCGGCCTCGTGAGCGGGATACCGGAATCGAACCGGCGTCTCTTCCTTGGGAAGGAAGCGTATTACCACTATACTAATCCCGCTTATCGAATAATGTGCCTGGGAATTTCTTAACGAAAATCATAGATTTTCTAAAATTCCCGCGAGAATACCTTTAAGAATAGGTATCCTCGCCCACCACGCGCGATCCGTTTTCCCCTCTTCCTCGGTCGTTCCTTCTACCATATTCTCTTCCGGAGACAAAATCGTTACCACCTCCTCGCCTTCTTTCCTGTAGAGTCCTTGCTCGCGCAATATTTTCTCCTGGCGTTCTTCCAATTGTATATTGGCAATAGCAGATTCCTTTGCTTGTATCTGCGCCAAATACTCGCTCTCCTGCGCTCGAAGCTCCTGCAGCCTTCCCTCCAGTGCAGAACGCTTTTGAGCCATACTCACGTTTTGATACACAAGAAATCCGACAATGAGAAGAAGCACTCCCGCGAACACGGCTCCCATAATCGCGCTTTCAAATAGCTGCCGTCTGCTTTTGCCAAACCTCGAGTTTTTTGCTATCATAACACTAAGTAAAAAAGGACCTTATGAAATCAAAAGTCATCATACGCGGAATCTGGATTGTCGTAGTCCTGCTCATCGTCTTCAGTATGTTCGCCTTCCTCTTGGCTCCGCTCTTCTCCGGCCCTGCCTACTTCTAGCCCGCAGGCGCATTATATGCGTTTTCCCCTTACTTTTCAATCCTTCAACCTCGCTTAAAACCTAATCTCCTCGCCCCCTCCAACCAAGGCTACTTCACTGTCTCGAACGAGAAAAGCTTGTTTATCGTTAAGAATACGCACCGGATAGGAATATTTGGCAATTTCTTCTTTTAAAAAACTTGCATGTTCAGGTTTATAGTGAGGAAAAATGCAGAAAGGAACGCAGCTCAATCCAGAAAAATCTTCAAGACCCACCTCGTTAGGATCAGGATCGAGACCCTTCCATCCAGCAATCTCAATATCTGGTCCGGCTATAATACTGCCGGCACTTACGCCGATATATATTTTACCCCTTCCAATGAGTTCTTCTAGAACAGCATCGAAACCGCTCTCTTTTACCCACTTCAATAAGTAGAAAGTGTTGCCTCCTTGAACATATATAACATCGAAAGGTTGTAGAATATCTCGCAGATCCTTTTCCTTTTTACCTTCCAAATCAACATTAGCGACAGAAAGGCCAAGCCCCCTCATTGACTCAACGTCCTTATCTACATACGATGTATCCTTTTGTACTTTCGAAGCAGTAATAATGTGCGCTAATTTTATTTGACTTGTTGGTTTTGGCAGGATTTTTAAGATTTCATCTTTCACTTGCATTCCAGCTGAAGTAAGAAGTAATGTTTTCATGATCGTAGTATAAGATAAAAGAGGGCGAGTCACAATGCAACACGCCCCCCTGATAAATTATGTGCAGAGGTATCCCTCCGCAACTCCTATGGAAGTCCTTCTGCAAGACAACCTCCTTTAGCCCAAGCGCCACGGATTTGTTGGTAAGATGGCTACGATCCGTCGCCTAAAGTCCGGGGCGAGAATCGTAAAGAAGTTGTACCGTTCCGACCGTTCGACAGGGACTAAGATGAATTCACCGAAGGGTTTCTCGTGTTTGAGAATCCGACCTTCCTCGGCCTCGCACGCGATTTGGTGTTTTACATCCTGCCTCCTCGTAAACTCGCCTTGGATGAGTCCGGCTTCCGCTTCCCAGCCGATGTGTCTGTCCATCTCCAGCTGGAAGGCTGCCGGCGCCACGAAGGTATCAACCGATGCAAGCACTTCTTTATTTGGTTGAGCGCGCCCCCCGAGAACATCATCCTCCCAGTCGACTACAAGTAACCACCCTTGTCTTACAAGCGGTTCAGCCAAACCAATTATCAACCGCTTGTACTCAGTTTCGAGATCTGCGTTGATACGCCCTGACTCCAGGCAGTTACGGTTAAAGGTAAACCACCAGGTTCGCCTGAAACCGTGCGACTCAAGCAGGTTCGCCAGCCACGGCATGGCAGTCCCAAAAAGAACCTGCTCTTGCTTTGTCGGCATAAAGCATCCTTCTTGGGCCTGGTAGCGAACCTCGAGTTCTTTTGACACGCACCACTGCGTCAGCAAAGTGACCTCTTTCCCTTCGGCGACACAAGAATCCAGGTACTCCTCTACCCATTCATCGATCCTCTTGTTGCCCTTGCCAAGTAACCGATTCCTCTCGCGCAGTGCCTCCATTACTTCTGTGGTAGTTCTGAAACGTGGCATTCCTACCTCCTTGCTACGGGTTTCCCCTCGCAGTCCAATCAATGAACCGCTGGTTTGAAGGGCCGATGCGAACCTGCGGATACACCTCATCTTCGTTTTGGAAACCTAAGAGATGCGGTCCCTCAAGAATGAGCGACGGCAACTCTTGATACTCCAAAACTCCTTCGTAGAACTCGTCCTTATGGACGCAGTTTACTTGCATGGAAGACCACCTACTGCCAGTCTGGAGTACGACTCGCTTACCAGAAAAGCGACTCCTCCAGAGGGGAAAATCAGACTCTATTCTACTAGCGACGGTCAGGTCCGCTCGTTGCAGCAACTCCTTCCAACCGTATGGGAGACGGTAGGCAAGGATGTTACCTTGACGCTTTATTGCTTCCTCTACTGACTCTGTGATTCCCCACCTTTCTAAGGCTCTCTGAAGACGCTCGGGCAACTTGTTTCCCTCCATAACTATGCCTCCTTTTGAAATGTACTATCCTTCTCAAAAAGAAACTCCCTTCTGAGAAGGGAGCGAATGTGATTAAAATATCGAAAACAAAACAATCACAATCATCCCCTTCTCGCAAGGGTCAAATTGTGATGATGGTTATTTGAAAGACGATTAATCATAAGCTTATATCCTCCCATACCTTTATTGAGCCATCGGGAAATACGGGCAATCGTGGTTGAACTCAATCCTGTCGCCCGCACAATTTCCGAGTAAGGCTTAGCCTTACTCAACATACGGGCGACTTGCCAGCGTTTGCCAAACTCAATAATCTCCTGTTCGGTTAACAAATCGCGCAAAAACTTTTTTGCCTCGTTTGTGGTCTTGAGCGCGCAAATCGCCTCAAACAATTCTTCAGTTGTTTTATTATTCCATTTTTCCATAATGCTACTTTATTTAGCTAAAGCACTTTATCATACTAAAGAGTATACTCCAACCCAAAAACCTTGTCAATACCTCCTTGACAACAACGGCTCTCTTAAGATATTATTATCGTAGAGGGCTGGAGGTATCTTCCAGCCGGCAAGGCCTCGCGAAAGCGGGGTTCTTGTTTTTCTATGGCCATTCCTTCAACCCATATTCCCAATAGTCGCCTTTGTACACAAACTTCCGAAGAAAGTGGAAAAACTCATTATTAGAGTCGGATGGGCTCTTTGCATGTCTCGCAAAGGGATACGTACAATAATCAGCAACTTGTAAACCATTGATATTATCCCCTTTCGTAAAAAATAAGATTCCCTCATCTATACCCACAAACTGCTCTTTTGGGCAGTAAAAAGTCCCGTTCTCTTTTGCGTCACGAAGAACTCCCTGGATCCTACGACTTTCATGTTTGCCACGTGTCTCAAAAATCACTTTGCAACTTTCGTTCTTCAAAAAGTGGCCCAATCTTTCCAGAACGTAATCGACATTCCGCAAATAGAGATCTCCAACATTATATGTATTACCAGTAAGTTGCTGGAATTTCTCCGCCTTTCGGGCAAGTTTTATTTTGTTAGTCGAAGAAGAAATAATCGTAATAGAACTTTTCTCGATCAGACTATCCATTTCCTTTTTAAACGTATCATACTTTTCTTCATCCAGAAAAGCTTTGAAAATACCATCTTTTCTACGGATTTCTCTAGAGTGAAGGTAAATGTCCGCCGTTCCAAGGAAATATTTTTTAATTTCCTCCAGCCCTGGCATTAGAATCTCGGTGTACATCTTGCGCGGAACAACCAATGCCAGAATCGTCACCACAGGGAAAATTGATGGATTGTTATATGTTTTTACATCAAAATGAACAAAAGGATCCCCTACCTCATCGATAAATGCGAGGAAGCTATGAGGTAGTTGTAAAATTTTAGATTCATTTTTCTGCATA
>MHTS01000014.1:8422-13837 GCA_001824915.1 Candidatus Wildermuthbacteria bacterium RIFCSPHIGHO2_01_FULL_48_27b
GATTCATTTTTCTGCATACTAATGGTTTACCTGCGGAAGACGTCGAGGAATACTTTGGAAGGAATATGCACTCGTCCTTTTTCGGCGAGTTCTTTTTTACCCTTTTTCTGCCTTTCCAGCAATTTTCTTTTTCGCGTCACATCTCCTCCATATAAAGGAGCAGTCACGTCGCGGCGGCGCGCGCGAATGGTTTCCCTCGCGATTACCCTGCCGTCCGCCACCGCCTGAATGGCTACAATAAATTGCTGGGTCGGCAGCAACTCTTTAAGCTTTTCCACAATTTGCTTACCCTCCCGATACGCTTTATCCCTTGAAACAATCTGCGTGAATGCCTCCTCTTTCTGGCCCGCGATATGGATTTCGAGCTTCACCAAGTTCGCGGACCTCCAATCCGCGATTTGATAATCCATAGAAGCCATGCCCTGCGTGGCGCTTTTGAGTCTATCATAAAAATCAAGCACTATTTCCCGAAGGGGCGTTTCGAATATTACCGAAAGGGCATGTTCGGAGATGTTGATAGTTTCCAGCAAATTCCCCTCCAACTGCCCCAACAGCTGCACCACTTGCGAATAATAGGCTACTGGCGTTACAATTTCCAACCACACCCAAGGCTCCTTTACCGACTGAATATTCTGTTCGGGCCATTCCGCCGCGGTTTTGATAGAAAGCTCCGTACCCTTAGGATCCGTAATCTTGAACTCCACCGAGGGCCGCGAAATTACCAATGGCACCTGATACTCTCTCTGGAGACGCTCTGAAATAATTTCCGAGTGCAGCACGCCCAAAAAGCCGCATCTGAATCCCCTGCCAAGAGCTTCGTGAGATTCCGGCTCGTACTCAAACGAAGGGTCGTTGAGTTTGAGCTTCGCGATCGCGTCTTCCAACACATCAAAATCTTGGGGGTCTTGCGGATAGAAACTCACGAACACCACGGGTTTTGAGGGCGCATACCCTTCCAACGCGTCTACCGACGAGTTTTGCGCCAGTGTAATAGTGTCTCCAATGCGTACCGTATCAGATTCCTTCAAGCCAGTGGCAATATATCCTATTTGCCCGGCGCGCAATTCTTCATCAGCAGCCTCTTTGGGCGTAAAGTGTCCAACCTCTTTTGCCACCGCTTTTGCCCTTGCTGCCTTCAAGACTAAAGGATCATTCGTTTTTACTGCGCCTTCCACCACGCGCACGTATGCCACTACCCCCTTAAAAGCGTCGAAGTGCGAATCGAACACCAGCGCGCGCAGCGGCTTGTCTATTTCTTCTTTTGCCGGGGGCACGCGCGCGATTACTATTCGCAACAATTCCTCCACATTTTGCCCGGTTTTCGCGGAAATGCGCAAAATTTCGCGCTCATCAATCTTGAGCAAATCCGCGATAGAGCGTGCAACCGCGTCCACACGAGCGGAAGGCAGATCAATTTTGTTCACTGCCGGAATAATGGCAAGCCCCTCCTCTTTCGCGAGTTTGAGGTTAGCCAATGTTTGCGCCTGCACCCCCTTGGTCGCGTCAACCAGCAAAATCGCGCCTTCCACCGCCGCAAGCGAGCGCGAAACCTCGTAGCTGAAATCCGCGTGCCCGGGAGTATCTATGAGATTCAGCATATATTCTCCATACTTTAGCCGTATCGGTTGAAGTTTTATGGTAATCCCCTTCTCTCGTTCCAAATCCATCTGATCCAAAAACTGCTCTTTCATCTGTCGTTTCTCTACAGCTCCGGTCAATTCCAAAAACCGGTCCGCCAGCGTGGACTTTCCATGGTCAATATGCGCGATAATCACAAAATTTCGAATATTATTTGCCATAAAGTTTTGCCGTGAGTATCTTCCAAAAATGGAGCGCTTCGCGAGAGCCAAGAACAAAGGCGGCGGCAAAAAACGTGAACGTTCCGGCGGTGCCGGCGAGCAGAAACTGGGTGAGCACGCGGAGATACGTTTCCAGCGGAAACGGCCTTCCATATAGCTGCAGAACCCCGTAGGCGACAGCGCCGGCAACCAACGTGGCAAACGCGGTTTTCGCCAAAGAAACAAGAAATTCCTTTCCGAACATATCCCGTATCCTTCGCGCCAGCAGCAAGCTAAGCAGTCCAAGTTGGAATACGCCGGCAACGACAAACGCCAGAGGCAAAGCGAGAATGCGCACGTCTTCAATACCTCCCAGCCGCAAGAAAGAAACGAAAAACTGCGAGAAGGCGTTTGACGAAGCGAACACCTGCATGAGAACAAGCGCCGAGGCGATATTCACCGCTATCGAAGCAATACTTGCTAAAGTAGGAGTTTTCGTATCCTGAAGCGCGAAGAATGCCCGTATAAAGAGCGGGATTACGGCATAGAAAATAATGCCAAACGCGAATATGCCGAGCACGGCCGCGGTGAGCCGCGTTTCGTCCCACCCGAATTGGTCTCCGGCTCCATAAATAAGGCGCACAATTTGCGCCCGCAAGAGAAAAATTAAAACAGAAAAGGGCAAAACAAAAAACAGAACACCGGCGGCGGTTTTTGCGAATGTCTCTCGCAACCTTGCAAAATCCTTCTGCGCGGCAAAGCGCGAAAACACGGGAAAGGCGGCCAGCGCGAAAGAAACGCCGACAAGCCCCACGGGTAACTGCTGAATAGTGTTGGCATATTCAAAAATCGTAATGCTTCCCCCGGCAATAAGAGAAGCCAATGCCGTGACGACAATAATGTTTATGTACAGACCAGCCGCCGCGATAGTGCGCGGAAACGCGAGTACTGCTGCCTTTTTGACGGAAGCATCCTTGAAATTCCACAGTGGCTGCCACGAAAATCCTACCTTCCACACGGCGGGCGCTTGGACAAGAACATGCAAGAAGGCCCCCAGAACAACCCCGACGGCCACTCCCCATATGCCCCAGAGCGGAGCCAAAAAAATAATTCCCAAAATAATTCCGATATTATAGAAAATGGGAGCCAAGGCGTATACGAAAAACCTCTGGAAATAATGAAGCACGCCCGAAAACACGGCGGATATCCCAAATAGCAAGGGACTCAAGAGCATAAGCCGCGTGAGGCTGACGGTCGTTTCCACTTGGGAGGAAGAAAACCCGGGAGCCACAAATGGGATAAGCTGGGGCGCGAACAGAAAGACAAAAACGGCGAATGCGAAGAGAAAGGCAACAATAATATTTAAAAGGTTGCTCGCGAACTTCCACGCGGCCTGGGGACTTCGCTCCATTTGTTCTGCGAACATAGGAAGAAAAATCGCGGAAATCCCGCCCATAATAAGAATGCCATAGAGAAGATCCGGGATTCGAAACGCCGCGAAGTACATATCAGTAGCCTCACTTGCGCCAAACCGCCAAGAAAGCAAGCCATTTCGCGCAAACCCAAGAACCCCGCTTATAAGCGAAGAAATAAAGAGAATGCCTGCCGCGGAAGCGATGGTTTTGGACTGGCTATTAAACAGCTTGGAAACAGTCATCTGTCTATTATACCCATATTTTTCTTCTTGACAAATCCAAAAAGCATTGGTAAAATAGCCCTGTCGGAGGAAGTTAGGCAATCGCCCCGCCAGCTTGCGAAGCTTGCGGCGGGGAGGAAAGTCCGAACACTCCCAGGTGCCATACGGCACCTGGTCAACTACTCCGGGTAACGCCCGGCCGCCGAAAGGTGAGCGGTGCGAACAGAGACGAGCCCGCCAACAGCTACGCAGTTGCTGGCGGGGTGAAACGGCTAAATCCGTGTAGGGTGCAAGAGTAAACCAGAAGGACTGCTTTCATGTGGTACTTCTGTGAAAAGTGACTCGCTATTGCCCTGAGAGAAATCGAAGGGCTTGATCCTTCCTGGTAACAGGTTGGACAGATAGATGATTGCCCTCGACAGAATTCGGCTTATAGGCTTCCTCCGACACAAAAACCCCGCTTGTTGGCGGAGGTTTTTGTTAGAAAAGTTTTTGGGTTTTGGCGCGGGAGTCGAGAGCCTGATTTACAAGCCGGTCTGCTGCCTTGTTTTGCTCGCGGGGCACGGCTTGAAACCTTACCTCGCCAAAATCCAGTTTGAGATTCCAAAGTTCAAGGAAAAATTTCTGGATACCCGCGTTCTCAATTTTGTACTGGCCGTTCATTTGTTTTACCAAAAGCTCCGAGTCTGCCAGCATGCGCACCTGCGATTTTTTTACCTCGGCTTTCCCCGCAAGCGCTTTGAGTTTTTTGAGAGCCGCGATAGCCGCGCGATATTCCGCCTCATTATTTGTAGTCTCTCCAATATACTCTGAAATTTCTTTCAGGATTTTCCCCTGCGCATTTTCTATAACGGCGCCGATGGCGGCAGGCCCGGGATTGCCTCTCGCCCCCCCATCAGTACGGATAATAAACGTTTTCATTTTTTATTCTTTTGGAAGTATTCAGTAAGGCACGCGCGCAGGGCGTCTTCTTTGTCGGAACTCGTCTGGAAACCGGATGCCTGCGGATGCCCGCCGTATGTATCCAAAAATTTATCGCACGCCTGCATTGCCTTCACGGTATCATATCCTGAAGGCGCCCGCACGCTTCCTAAAATGTCTTTTTTGCTTCTCCGATAAATAAAGGCGGGCTTGTTTGTCTCCTGCGATATAATGGAAGATACCGCGCCCAACAGCATATACTCAAATTTTTCATCTCCCTCAAACACCAAAGGATCAGTTTTCTTGTGAAAAACGCGCATGCGAACTTCGTCGGCGGCTCCATCGATCTGCTCCTTTCGGATTTTATTCTTTTCCGCGAAGTCATCAACCATGCGCCGAGCTTTGGGCTCAGACGGGCAAGAGAGAAGCCGAAACGCGCCCGGCTCTCGGTTTTTGGTATCGCGCACGTTCAAAATAGAAATCATCTGTTGTACCTTGTTCTCCAGCGGAACGTTGCGCCCAAATATATCCGACTCCAAAAACGCCCGAATACCCGGACGCCACGAATACGGGATCGCATCCAACCCTTCCTGAATGATTTTCACATTGTCTTGCTCACGCGCCATCATGTCGGCAATCGTGCCCATGGCGGCTAACTCCACCATGCTTTGATACAGCGCGTCTGACATTTTCTTGCCCAAAAGCTCTTTGGCGAGCTGCAGCGACAATCCGCACGCGGCAAATTCTTTGAATGGATACTTGTCGCCCGGCTGTTTAGGGTCGACAATAATATCCGCTTTAGGCAGCTTGTCTAACACTTTGTGGTGGTCTACCACGATCACGCTAAACCCAAGCTTTTTTGCCATGGGGATTTCCTTAAAATTGGAAATTCCCAAATCGAATGTTACGAGCAATGCCGGCGCGTGCTCTTTTAAATATTCCAGCCCTTTTGGAGTTACTCCGTATCCCTCTTTTTCTCGTTCGGGGAAATAGCGCGCGACGATATTTCCACCCAAGCTTTTTATCGCCTCCTCCGCGATGAGTACGGAAGTAATGCCGTCTAAATCCGCGTCGCCGTAT
>MHTS01000015.1 GCA_001824915.1 Candidatus Wildermuthbacteria bacterium RIFCSPHIGHO2_01_FULL_48_27b
TGATAGATGGATACGGGGGTAGTAAAGACAAACTCAATGACAAAGAGCTGGTAATTAAATGTCTTGTAGAACTGCCGCAGAAACTTGGAATGAGACCGCTCTCGATGCCGGAAGTGTTTTTGGCTGAAGATAATAATATTAAAGACCCCGGGGGATGGAGCGGTTACGTAATAATTATGGAAAGTCATATAAGCATTCACACGTTCCCTGATAGGGGTTTTGTTAGTATCGATGTGTATAGTTGCAAAAACGGTATGGATACGGATTTTATATCGAAATACTTCGAGGAAAAATTTGACCTAAAGGACATTGAAAAGAATTTTATAAAAAGAGGTACCCGTTATCCCGAGAAAAACCTGCACTGATCCTAATATATAGCACGCTTGTCTTTCTGAGCTTTTCGAGTAACATACGAATCAGACTGAAGGGAATAGTTTCCCAAGCTGACAGACCTTTGTCTGTTAAAACTGAATATGAAGAAAGGAACTGTCATGAAAAACGACGACAAATATACTGGATTTTCTGGTGTTCGCATAGCCACCTGCAAGTATGGTGAGAATGTCTGGCAGACCCCGGCGTATCTCTACTCGACCGGTACCCATGATCCGCTCGCCCTTGACAAGTTTATTGTTGTTGAGGGGACTCCACCTAGCTACAACAATTGGGTCGACATCGATAGGCTGTTGCAGACGGCGAGTCACATCGCAGGAGCGTTTGCGACACGCGAAGGCAGTGTTGGTATGGCAATTGCTGTTGGTGTAAAGCACGGCAATTCATGCGGTGTGGCAGTAGGACTGGATCGGAGAGAGGTCTTGAAGAAGATGATGGCAGGTGATCCGCTCGCCATCTTTGGTGGACTGGTCATGGTGGACTTCGATGTTGATGAAGCCCTGTGTGAGGCGCTGGCCGGCAAAATGCTGGATGGCATCATCGCCCCTGCTTTTACTGCTGGCGCTATCGTGGCGCTTCGTCGCAAAGGTGACAAGTGCCGTTTCATCGTGAATCCTGCGCTCAGTAAGCTTGGTGGTAATCTGGATCAAGTGCCCCGGTTTCGCTACGTGCGTGGCGGATTCCTGGCACAGCCGAACTACACTTTTATCCCCACGTTTTCGGGCGAGGGGATCAAAAAGTACGGTACGGCAACTCCGATACAGGAGAGTGACTTGTTGCTTGCCTGGGCGGTTGGCTCGACGAGTAACAGTAACACGATCACACTTGTCAAAAGCGGGCAACTTATCGGCAATGGTGTCGGCCAGCAGGATCGTGTTGGTGCGGCCCATCTCGCCATCACTCGGGCTCGGCGTTCCGGACATAATGTGGTCGGCGCTGTCGCTTACAGCGATTCGTTCTTCCCGTTCCCTGATGGACCACAGGCACTCATCGATGCTGGTGTCGCCGCCATCTTCACATCAAGCGGTTCTGTAAAGGATCAAGCAACGATTGATGTCTGTGCAAAACAGAACGTCGCACTGTACATGGTTCCTGACCAAATGGGCCGGGGGTTCTTCGGCCACTGAGAAGTTCAGAAGTTTAGACGAGTTCCTCTCGTTTCAAAGTACTCCGTGAGGCAAACCTTCTCGGAGTACTTTTTGTACTTCTTGACTTGATAGCGTCAATTTTATGTACTTCATACAACTTATTATCACAGACAATAATCCAATTAACCGGCTCATCCCGCTCTTGTTTTAGAAGTTGAGTGGCTGACATCTGAGATTTATCGATAACTCCTATTCTTAACCATGCAGAGGGTACTTTTGAAAGGAAACGATCATACCATCCGCCACCTTTTCCGTGGCGGGTCCCGTACATATCAAATTTTGCCCCAGGAATTAAAATATAAGGTCTTGTATTTTTAAATCTGGTAATACATTTAGCTGCCCATTCAAAAGGGTCTCCATCTTTGTTATCTGGTAGTGTTAGATTGTTTTCATGTATGTCTAAAGGAAAAGAACGAGCGTTATAATCGATCTCACCTTTAAACGGTTTATACAAAATGGAGGCTCTACATTGTGATACCAATTCTTGTAATTCAAGAAGTGCAGATTTTCTTCTCATGAAATAAGTATATAAGAAAATGCCGGGGCTGAGGAGCTCCGGCATTGAGTCCGCTTGGCGCAAAGTACCGATCTAGCGCTCCATGTGTTTCAGAACCTCGAGGTACAAATTCTCGACGATCTGTTCCTGCGCCTTGCCAATCTTGGCGTAATGATCCAAGCCTGGCGCAGAATTGACCTCAAGAACCCAGTAGGTCCCAGGTTTCTGGTTAATATCGCCGTCGATTATGAGGTCTACGCCACAGAGACGTAATCCCATATCACGGGTGAGCTTCACAGCCAGTTTCTCGAATGCAGGGTGCACCTTCTTGGTTACATCCAACGAATCACCCCCAGTGGACAGATTGGCATTGTCTAGGAGGTAGACTCTTTGTCCTTTGGCTGGGACAGACCGGAAATTCAGCTTTTGATGCGCAAGCTTTACCGCAATTCGTGGGTCATCCGTTTTGATCCGTGTATCACGGCTTGAAGCGACGAACAGCTTTCGTTTTGTTTTTAAAAGCTGCCCGATTGTGTATTTCCCGTTACCAACGACGTTGAGTGGGATACGTTCATAAGCGGAGATTACCTTCCTGTCGAGGACGACTAAACGGTAATCTTTTCCACGTACCGGTTGTTGTACGAGCATCACTCGATCACCATCGAAGACGGTACGCGCAGCTTT
Source organism: Candidatus Wildermuthbacteria bacterium RIFCSPHIGHO2_01_FULL_48_27b (assembly GCA_001824915.1). GTDB lineage: Bacteria > Patescibacteriota > Minisyncoccia > Minisyncoccales > UBA10102 > O2-01-FULL-48-27b. Next base: position 2,719 of record MHTS01000015.1, read on the forward strand.
GTAGAAGTCTAGCTTATTATGGGCAAGCGAGACTCCAGCACCCTGGCTACCACTGTTTGGCTTGACAATGACTGGGAAACCCAGCCTTCGGGCATACCGATAGGCAGCATCGATGTTTCTCCGAGGTGACCCGATGGCTTGAGCCCACTTGTCCGAAAAGAACGTCTTACTGCCTGGCACTATTGGGTAACCCATTGCCTTCATGAAGAAGTTCGAGTAATCCTTGTCGCGGGCGATCTCCGAGCCTCCCATAGGGTTTAGATCGAGTGTGTTATACCTGAAATAGGAATGCTGGCCGCTCTTGAAGGTGATCTGTCCAACGATTTCCCACTCAGGCTCCAGTAGAACAGTCGCTCCGATACGAGGAGCGATCTTCTGCAAAATCCGCCCAAGTGCTAGTGATTCCTTCTTCTTTTTCATTGGTTCCTCTCTTATCTAGTTAGTGTTGAAGTAAGTAACCGAGGACCCTCGGTCTTCTAATTACTAGATTAGAATGTTTGTAGCTTTTTGTCAACCTTTAATCAAATTCATAAAAGGTAAGATAGGGGCAATCTCATGAATAAGTTTGAAAGGTATTACAAAGCGGTTAATTTTCTTGAAAGTCTTTCTAATCTACCTCTTCAGGGGGATTACATGACTGATACACATCACGCGGATGTCTATATCAAGAGAATGAGATATTTCCTTAACCTTCTCGGCAATCCAGATAAAGATTTTAAATTTATTCACATTGCAGGCACAGCGGGCAAAGGCACAGTCACAAATATGGTACATGAAATATTACTGGCTTCAGGTAAAAAGGTCGGCTCGTTTACTTCGCCTTCCGTAACAACATCCATCGAAAAGATCAAAGTAAAAGATAAATATATATCACCAGACGAATTTGTTGGCATAGTTGATTATCTGAAACCTTTTATCAATAAGACTTATGTAAACGGTCCGTACGGTAGAGTGTCATACTTTGAAATATTTCTAGCTATCGCCATGGTTTATTTTAAAAGGCAAAAATGTGACTGGGTGATACTAGAAGTTGGTCTAGGGGGTAGATATGATGCAACTAACGTTATTAGGAAACCAATAATTACGGCGATTACAAATATTGATTACGATCATATAGAGTTACTTGGAAAGACTTTAAAAAAGATTGCTTACGATAAAGCCGGAATAATAAAGAGAGGATCCGTGTTCTTCACGACTGAACAGCGTCGATCACTTCTGAAAATATTCGACGAGATATGTAGGGGGAAAAATGTACCAATGCACGGATTAGTAAAACAAAGTAATTTTCAGAAGCACAACAAAGAACTTGCCACAGCCCTCGTTCGATATATAGGAATTAATGATAAGTATATTAAAGAAGGGATAAAGAATGCTCATCTGGCGTGTCGATTTGAAGTTGTCCAGAAGAAACCCTTAGTGGTTCTTGATGGGGCGCATAACAGGTCTAAAATAAAAACAACCATTGATAATTTAAAAAAACTTAAGTTTAAAAAACTATATTTAATTATCGGGATTGCCGATAATAAAGATCATTTGAGTATTTTGAAACAACTAATTCCACAGTCGGATTTTATATTCTTTACTCGATTTCAGTTTCAGAATAAAGATAGAAAATACGCTCATCCAAAAGAACTGTTAGTAAAATCTAGGCAATATTTTAAGAAAGGAGCTAAGTCAAAAATCTATCTTGATCCTGAAAATGCTTTATCTAACGCTATGCAGCTTGCTAAATCTGACGACCTGATATTAATTGCAGGTTCCTTCTTCTTGGCGGGTGAGTTAAGAAAACGCTGGTACCCTGAAGATTTTATTCTGAAGTGGAGAAAAAGCTTTTGAAGAAGATAGTAATAAAGTGCCATAATGCTATTGACATAGCAATATCTCTTGTGCTATAATTGGGGCAGACAATGTTACAGGTGTACACTAACCAACAGAACAGAAAGGGGTTAGCATGAGAATGTTTCTAATGGTCGTAACAGTGGCAACTCTCGGAGTTGCCGGGGATGTACTCGTGAACCAGTGGGCTAAGACCCAGCTGGTTCGGTGGTGGGTGTTGTCGATCCCCATGTGGATCGCAACTGCCACGATGTTCGGGTTTGTGCTTCGCGAGAAGCGCTACTCGTTCAGTGTGGCACTCATCATCATTCTACTTCTCCACTCCGGTCTGGTGCTGGCGTGGGATACTCTCATCGAGAGAGCAATTCTCACGCCGACGCAATGGGCCGGGGTCGCGGCCGCCATAGCCGCGATCGTCCTGATGGAAGCGGGGCGAAAGTGATGACGCCCCTCGTCGCAAGACACCCCCCGCCGCAGAGGAAAGCGGCGGGGGTTTTACTTTTTGGGGATTGACATCTAAACTGTTTCGTATAAATTAGAATTGGACTCCAGCATAGAAAGGAGGTGATATATTCCATGGCTGACAAGGGTGGTAAGGGTGGTAGCGGCGGTCACGGCGGTGGCAAAGACGGCTCTGGCGGTCAGAGAGGCGGAGGCGGGGGCTCGACTGGTGGCGGGACTGGCACGCGAGGCAAGTAACGGCAGCCTCGTCTTCAATGGGGTGGTGGCTGACAAGTCAGCCACCACCCCATCTTATTTATGATTAAACTTAAAATACCATTTTATCCAAATCTAAAGGACGATCTTCATTGTTTTCAAGCGTCTTTAAAAATGGCGTTATCTGTTCTCGCGCCTTCTACTCAATACTCATATGCAACCCTGGATAGTATAACCGGACATAAAAGGGGCAGAGTTACATGGGATATAAAAACTCTGCTATGGCTTGCTGAGCATGGTTTCTATGTTAAGAAAGTTTCTATTCTTGACTATAGAGCGTTCGCCAAACTTGGTGCGCGATATTTGAAATATTATTGGAGACCAGATGTGTACGAATTTCAAAAATCATTTTCTGATCTGCATAGAGAACGATGGCGAGTAGAAAAGTTGGTAAAAACAAAAAACGTAGAATTAATCAACAAACGTCCGACTCTTGCAATGCTTGAGAAACATCTTGCGTCCGGTTGGTTAGCGATTATACATATTGATGTGTCGCGCTTTGACCGAACTAAAAAGTACAGCCCGCATTCTATTATTATTACCGCAATTAATTCCGCCTCAGTATTCTTTCACGACCCTGGGTTTCCTGCAGAAATAAATCGACGCGTAGGTCGCAAGAGATTTTCCGAGGTTCTATCTGATGGAGAACTTATTCTCATCAGAGCTTTTAAAAGACCTTACCGTGCTGCTGTCTTCTAATTAAAAGTAAACCGTTTCTAGCTCAAAGTGCTGGGGATTACTGGGGTTTTACTTTTTGTGTTGAATGTTGTAGTGTATGGGAAATAAAGGCAATTTAGTAATTTTCAGCACGATAATTTTGATTTGTAGTTATGACGGAAGCACAGATCGCTTTGCAAAATAGAAAAAATACACTGGTTGGCAAATCAAGTCATAAGTATGGCCTCACCTTTTTTGCCAGAAAAAACTTTAAAAAAGGAGAGGTGGTTATGCTAGGTTTCGGTAAAATCATTGACCACCAGACTCCGCATGTATCAGTGCAAATTGCTTGTAATAAGCATTTTTTGCCGAAAAAATGGACAGGCAAGTACTGGAATCATTCGTGTAATCCAAATACACACGTTAAGAGTCGATCGGATGAATTCCCTAATCTGATTGCCTCGCGCAATATAAAGAAAGGAGAAGAGATTAATTATGGATATTGGATGACCGAGTTCATGTGGACACAAAATGCCGATGAGCTTAAAGTTAGATGCAAATGCGGGACAAAAAAATGCAAGGGCAAAATCTTCTCCTTTTCAAACTTGACAGAACAAGAACGAGAGAAGCTAAAAAATGACAGATTTTGTTCTAAATATCTTTATACCCAGCCATAGCTTTACTGCACCGATAATATAAGTTACGATATCTACATGAAAAGTGCAGGTCCAAATGCGGGTATGGGCATTGGTGCCAGCATGGTTTTAATGTTGTTTGTTGCTCTAGTTTTTTGGTGGCTCTTTATTACAATTCAAGGTCTAGAAAACACTACTCAAAATTTTCTCTACGGGGCGGCTTTAGGAGTTTTACCATGTCTGGCATCTGTCTTCGGTTTCATAAATTCCAATAAATGGGGCGGTTTCAAAAGTTCAATGGGCGAATCTATTTTTTTCTTGTCAGCAGGTCTTTTGACATGGGGTATAGGTACTTTAGTTTTCGCCTATTATAATATTCTTCTACAAGTTGAGGTCCCTTATCCATCCTTGGCAGATTTATTTTATATTATGAGCTGGCCACTTTGGGCTATTGGCATGATTAATCTGTCTCGTGCCACTGGGGTTAAATTTCAGCTTAAGACAGCTATCGGTAAAATCGCACTGTTTTCGGTACCTATTTTGATAGCAATACTCTCGTACTATTTATTAATTGTTGTTGCCCGAGATGGAGTTATATTGTACACGCCTGAAGACCTTCTTAAAGTCTTTTTTGATCTAGCATATCCTATTGGAGACATTATCATTCTTACGATTACTCTCTTAGTTTACGGACTATCATTCAAGTTTCTTGGCGGATTTTTCAAGTGGCCCATTCTTTTTATTCTCGGTGGTTTTGTTTTGAACTATTTAGGAGATTTTAGTTTTGTATTTACTGTGACAAAAGAGACGTTTTTTGTAGCTAATTGGGTTGATTTTATTTATACATTAACTTTCTTCTGTATAGGATTTGGTGTCAGTCTTATTAACCCGCAACGATTAAACTTAGATAATCTCGAAAATTCTGAAATTTAATATCATGACCACTCTTGATCAAATCGCGAATAAGATAATCAAAGAGCAAGAGCTTATTATAGGTCCTCTTGCTTGGCAAGAAGCTGGAAAAGTAAATGGTGTCCACATCATTGACGCCAAGTCCGGTGCTGTTACCGTGGAGAATGGAGACAGCAGA
>MHTS01000016.1 GCA_001824915.1 Candidatus Wildermuthbacteria bacterium RIFCSPHIGHO2_01_FULL_48_27b
AAGTCACCTTGGGGGCTGTTCCATGATCACACATGGCCTGTTCCTCTCTTTCCTGCTGGCTTAAAACTAGGGATTTACCCTCCAGCAAGTGCTAGAAAATAGCATATCACGCGCTATGAGAAAAGTCAAATTTTCGTCTTTGACACGTCCCACAAAAAATGGTATTCTGCTAACCAGCTCATCATAAAGGAGGCTTCGCCATGTTAGATTACATCGAACTCGGCACATTGATCGCCCAGGAAGCTGGCGCAATTATGCGCAAATACTTTCGGGCGGGCAAAGTTGAAACCTACTGGAAGGCAGACGACGCTCCTGTGTCGCAAGCCGATACCGAGATTAATAGCCTCGTACTGGAGCGACTCCACAGAGAACTCCCCCAATTTTCCCTTATCGGGGAAGAAGAAAGTTTGCCACAGGAAAGCGAGTACGCAGCAGTATTCGACCCTCTCGATGGAACACTAGGCTTTACACACGGCGTTCCAACATTCGTATTCTCTCTGGCATTCTGCCATAAGGGAAACCCCTTTGCGTGTGTAGTGTATGATCCAGTATTGGATCGGATGTTTACCGCAGAAAAGGGGAAAGGAGCCTTGCTCAATGGAGAACGGATAAGAGTAAACCAGAAGGGCCTTGAGGCAAGCACGGTAGTGGGCATGGCTTGGGCTAAAACTCAGGGAGACCTTGCCGAGGTCCAGAGGTGCTTAATTGAAAAATCAGTGTTCGTCCTTCAGTACGCCTCCTCGGTGTACACCGGCTGCCTCGTTGCCTCGGGAATGTTCGCTGCATCGATATACCCGGTCAAATACCCGTGGGATGCAGCATCCGTCAAGCTTTTGGTCGAAGAAGCAGGCGGTCGCGCAACCAGCATAACCGGTAAGAACCAGAGATACGACAAAGCCGTCAAAGGGATTCTCGCCGCAAATCCAGTAATCTTTGATGCGCTTCTCTCGCTCGTCAAAGAGAAAGCGATCATCACCCCTTAGGGCAAATCCGCACGGCCCTCCACGGCCCTCGTCGATATACCGGCGAGGGCTTTTCTTTTGCTTCGCTTAACTTAAAATCCTTGACAAAATTGTTTTGATATGGTAAGGGAACGATAGGACATACCGTATCTATAGAAGGAGGCTTGGGAATGGAAGAATTAATGGGGCCGCGGGTGATTTTCACATCGGGTATGGCGACTGGTGGGAAGACCACCGTCGCCAAAGAACTAGTGCGGAGAATCCCAAACGCGGTGTACCTTGCCCGCGATGAGGCAATGTACGGCGGGCTCTTGCTCGTTGATGACATTGTCAATCCAACCGACCGTCTTCCGCCATTCAAAGAATACGTTCGTGCGGACACGGTTTTCCCCGACTTCGCAAAGAAGGTCGAAACGCCCTTTGGACCCATGACCTTGGTGATTCACGCAAACCACAATGAGTTCTTCATTCGCCATGCGGACAATCAAAGCTATATGGTTGTCGCACGGCTTGCGCAACGGAACCTGGAGATGGGCAAAGTAGTTGTCATCGACGCTTACTTCTCGCCCAAGCAGTTTGAGCAGGGCACGGTCAAAGCTTTCATTAACCAGCCAGCCTTTGCGCCGTATCCGCGCTGCCTGATCTACTTTAACGTGGAAGCAAGGGTAGCGTTCGAGCGCTGGAAGGCGCGGGCGGATAAGGATCCTGAAAGCGACCTGCGAGCAAGCTCCGGATACCTCGAATGGGAAACATTCCTTGAAATAACCGAAAAGGAACAAGTTCCCAATCCGAAGGGATTGGATACAATTCCACACCTGCGGCTCGACACGTCCCATATTTCTATCGAGGAATCCTTGGCTGCCTGTTTCCGATACATTAGGGGAGAACCCAACCCTTAAATTTCAAACCCAGCAGGAAAGAGAGGAGAGTTGCAATGCCAGAGCAAGACCACGATCAGCGGCTCTTTTCCTTATCGCCGCCTGAGAGCGCTAGGGAGTATAGGGAGTTCGTGGAAACGGGGCGTCTTCCCGCCAACATACACCCAGAGGTGAAGAAGCTCCTGACCGAACATCCCGAGAAGCTCCGCGAGCTCTTAGAGGAGTTGCGGAATGCGCCGCCGGGGCCTCTCGGTTTCGCTCCAGAGACTAGGGCTTACTTGATTCTGAATCGCCCCCCGTGGGGTTATCAGGGATAGGCCGCAAAGGAGGCCAAAGGGGGCAGAGAGAACCGTGTCTCTCTGCCCCCTCTTTCTTTTTGCTACACGAAGATGTTGCGGGGAATGTCACTTTCCAGATTGAGAGGGGTATGGGCAAAATCAGACGGCATCCTTTCCTCGATCATCCGCCGATCCACTCCCTTCATATACCCAACAAATTCGCAATTGACAGCTCCCATAAGCGCGCCCTTTTTCGCGGCATCTACGGGAGAGGCGCCTTCATGCCACGCCACCAAATATCCGGCCGCCATGGCATCGCCGCAGCCAGTCGTATCCTTAACCGCGCAAGGAACCGCCGGAATGTGCGCGTAGATATACTTGTGGTCTTTATACGCAAGTAAAATTCCTTTTGCGCCAAGTGTCATAAGCGCCGTTTTGGCGCCGGCATCCAACACAGCTTTCGCGCATAGTGCTGAATCATACAGGGTTTGAATTTTTTTGTTAAAAAGCGCCTCGCACTCTTGCTTATCCATTTGCACAACATCCGCATAGCCCAAATAGTTCTCCCATCCCTGCCAGCCGCGCACAAACATATACCCTTGCTCATCGGCGCCAAACGGTTTGCGGTGCACATCAACGTACACGAGCGCGCTGCTATTTTCTTTTACTTTTTTGATTGCTGCAGGGTCAATATCGTCGATATTTCCGAAGTTGAATACTACTATGTCGACGTCATGAATAAAGGGCTCTATATGCTCAAACGTTGTCGGCTCTACCTGAATTTTTCTTTTCACAAAATGCTTGGTGCCGTGATGATGGTCAGTGCCCGCTAGATTAACGCGGATGCCGCGCGTATCAACGAAGGGATAATGCTGTTTATAAAAATCTCTTACCTCCTCAAGGTCCTCGGCGCCCACGCTGCCCACGAAATATACCACGGAGCCGGGATCAAGGAGTGCGGCAAAAGGAGCAATGGCGCTCTCGGTCATTCCACCCCATCCGCTATAGGTACCCTCATCGGACTCTACGGTGTGACGCAGTATTGAACCTACCAGGCATATTTTCATGCTTGAAACGCTAAAAACATCTATTCTACACCCCTGATCTTTTTTATAATTTTTGTTGTAGAAATCTCGTCAAATTCTTTTGGCGCCCATCTTTCAAGAACGACCATCTCCACGCCGTATTTTTTTGCCAATTCCCGTCTCGCAGACATCTCAAAGCCATCGTTGTTGACAACATACACATCGGGTCGCAAATTATCAAAAACAAATTCCACAAAAGAAAAAACATGATCCCGATGGCTGTTATCATCAATCAAACAATAATCAACGGGCTTGAGCGAGGAAATAAGCTTTGCCCTGACGCCTTCATTCATTATCGGCCTTCCGGGGCCCTTATGTTGCCTTATGATTTCATCGCCCCCCACTCCTACCACCAGGACATCGCCAAATTTTTTACAATCCTCAAGAAAAATCGCATGCCCGCCGTGCGGCAAGTCAAAAGACCCAGAACAGAAAACTATCTTCTGATTTTCGTGTTTCCTCCGTATATTTTCCAAATCGCCGTACTGTATAATGGAAGTCATCTGCAATTCGTTGTTATAGCTACCCCGTAGCGAGCAAATGCTCGCTACGGGGCATATCCTAAAAAGAAAAAATGAGTAAATTAGCTATATTTTCATTATAAACTACCCATCAAATAGTGTCAATAGGTGTCAAAAAGTGTCATTTAAAGTAAAACAAAAGCCCCTGGGGAAAACCCGAGGACTTTTCCGTTTACGGCAGCCTTACTAATTCCAAACCCTGAATACCCTCAAAGTCTTTTTGGTTCAAGGTAAGCAAAGAAGCTTCATTTAACAGTGTTGTTGCGGCAATCGCAGCGTCCGGAATTTCAATAGAACGCCCCAAATCACGGGCAATTTCGCCCGCTCGTTGCGCTACGTCAAACGTATAGGGAAGGATTCGCAGAAAAGAAAGAGTTGTGAGCAACTGCTCCTCTTCTGTTCTCTTGCGCGTACTGCTGCCTTCGTACAACTCCTGAACCGTAATAATGGAGATGGCGAGATCGCTTTTTGGAGTATTTTTTACGAGAGACTGAAAAATGGTATCTTTTACGGAAGATTGGCGAAGGTGATCAATAATAATATTGGTATCCAAAACTACCATGTCTTTCTTCTTTTGGAAGCAGCCAATTCAATCTTCCTTCTTTTTTTCTCGGTTTCCTCCCAATCATCCCCTGCCCAGGCCCCTTTCGTTTTCTCCAAAAGTTTAAGATAGGCCTCATTCCCCTCTTCCCTGTGAATGATCCCCTCCACCGGCTCAATGTAAATACCCTGCCCCTTAAGAGAAATATGCAAGGGAGTTCCTTCTCTCACGCTCAAAGCATCCCTATATTCTTTGGGGATTACAATTTGTCCTTTTTGCGATGCCTTTGTTATTTTTCCTACTTTCATACTTGTAGTATATTCTTACCGACAACCCTTGTCAACCCAATCTCAAAAAAGCCCCAAAACAAAAGCCCCTGGGGAAAACCCGAGGGGCTTCAACTCTTGCTCACGTACGCGCGACTACGAGTAGCAGCGCGCCCGTGAACCCAACTGCCAAAGCGGCAAGCTGCAGCCGGGAAACCTCCTTTCTTTCGCCGAAACCGATCAACCCGATTCCGACGGGTAAGACAGTCGTGCCAAAGGCAAGTGACGGCGCCGCCACTGCCAATGGCAGAAGTTGGTACACGACGAATTCAAGAGTGATTTGACCGATGGCCGTCGCTCCCCTTAAAGGAACAAGGAAATCCCGCCTGCTCACTCTAACGAAGTTCTTCGCCCGATTGAGCAAGAGCACAGGCGCAATGCCGATCACTGCTCCAGAGTACCAATAGCTCGGGAACGCGAGCCGCGGCACCTCCAGCTCCGACGCGAAGTACTTCATGGCGAACCCTGCGGTCCCTGCCAGCACGACCATCACGGAAATCGCCAAGAGCCACTGCCCGAAGGTCCCGCGGTCACACATCTGAGTTGCTGGCGCCAGAGATACGTTCCCGTCCGGTGTCTTTTCTCCCTTCCTGAACAGTATAGTTGCTACGAACAGGAGGATAACTCCTAACATCATGAACGGATCTCTGTAGAGTTCCGCTTCACCAAGGAACACGGCGGCAAGCGCTGCCGAAAGCACAAAGCGCAGCGGCAGTACGACCGAAGTAAGGGTAAGGCTATACCGGAGCGCAAACAGCTCGGCATAGCCAACCCATGCCTGGTATCCGCCCACGAATGATACCAGAAGGAACCCCGCATTCAGAACTGCAGACCCTGTAGCGAGCGCAAGCGATACTCCGAGGATCGCCGCAGTCGCGTACATGACGAACGTAGACCTCTCCCTTGGCAGTCCCCTCGCTATCACTGTGCCCACGATCTGATGAGTGCTCCAAACTGACAGGTAGGCCAAAATTCCGAGGATCCCCATGCCCTACCTCCTTTCTTTTCTTTCAGTATTTAGATGTTAAAGAACGGATCTATCTAACCATATAGTAAGAGAATTGTCAACTTTCCTAAAACAGAAAACCGCCCCCTTTGCCTCGCCGAAGTCTTGACGAAGGCGGGTGGGGCGGTTTTCTTTCCTTTATCCGACGAGATTTCTAAACTCTTTACATCTGCCCCTGAAGAAGTTGAATCAATTGCTGCAAGAGAGCAACAACCTGCTGCTGGAGCGAAACAACTTGCATTTGCAATTGCTGAATAGCAGTCGTTTCGGCGGTTGGAGTCGGAGTTGGAGTAGGCGCAGCCACCACAGCAGATACTGTTACCGCAACGCCTACGTCTGGCGTTTCTCTATTGCCTTCTGTATCAGTAGCTCGAACTTGCACAGTATGATCTCCCGCCGTTGGATTTGACCAAGCATATTTCCACCGATAAGAGCCAGCATAGGAGAAATCATCATCTCTCTCTGCCGCAAGCCACGTCCCCCCCCCGTCCACGCTTACCTCTACTTTCTGAACAGAAGAGCCGCCGGCGTCATTGGATACCCCTTTGATAACATATTCCTCGCCGGCTGAAATGGTTGTTTCTGCGCTCGGCGTTGTGAGAAGCGAGGTAGGAGCGGTTTGGTCTGCAGTTGTTTCTGTGGTGGTCTTCGGAGAGGCGACAAACACGACCGCCGTGGCACTCGCAGCATCGGAAGCACCATTCGCTGCGGTTCTCGTTTCTATACCTATTATCTTACTGCCTCCGGCATAGGGACTTTGAATATTCGGAATTCCCGAAAGTTGGATTGTCTCTGACGCTGCCGTTACACCTCCATCTGCTAGCCATATCGTAACTTCCTGGCCCGATACGGTGGAAGTCGCTACTATTTCACTACCTGTACTCGAAGATGTTATAGAACTGCTTGCCATGGTAGCCGGAAGAACAAACCCAGACGGAAAAATTAGACGTATCTGGGCTTCTATTTCCGTGGAAGACCCCACCGCGAATGAAACCGTATAGCTACCTACTCTGCCGCCGTATAAAGTAACAGGCGTTATTGTTGGATCATCCAAGTTGAGCGCTTGCGCTTCTGATACCAAAGCAAAACTAAAAATTGCGACCAAACCAGCTAAAATATAGAAAAACTCTTTTTTCATTCTTTTTTATTAGTATACATATTATTTTTGACCTTTCGTTATTATACATCCTTCCAGTAAACACAACAAAGAAAGTTATCCACAGGGTACAATTCTGCAGCCTACACGGGCAGCCCTCTATAAAACCACCAGGAACCCGAGTAGCTGGTTTATCTTATTCCGCGTTAGTTGCCCCACATATCCTGTTCCCCTGCTTTCGCCTACCGGAACCAAAACTTCTGAAGCGTATTTCTCCTGGAATCGAATAACAGCTTGCCTCGTCAAAGAAAGGAAATTACCAGTTACAAGGCCTTCCGGATAAATCTCGGAACCCTGTGATGCGAGAAATTCCTGCAAACATTTCACCTCCTCACTCCGCACCCCAAAGGAAAGATTACGCTCGAATCGCTCGCAAGAAACGACGGGGGTACTTTGCCCCCGCAGGATGGCAAGCTGGGTTTGTAACTGCCGTATCTGCTCTTGCAGTTCTGCCACGCGAACCAAAAGTTGACCCCTCAATTGCGCTTCCTCTTGCGCTGTCGCTTCTACCTTTCTCTGCACACTCACCTTCCAAAAGAACAGAAACGTATCTTCTCTGCCGTTAAATCCGGAAGTTTTGCTCTTGAGGAAAGGGATAATCGTCAAGGAAGTATACGTTGTGTCAAACTGCGAAAACGCAATTGCGCCCTTTTGCTCTCCATCCAAAGAGAAAAATCCAACCGAACATTCGTAGTGCGAATCGCAAAGCACATACGGAACCTCAAAATCCACCGCGCTGGTTCCTTCAAATTCCAAAGTAAAATTTTGCCCCCCGCCAACGAAACGATGCCAGTTCGCGCTCCAGGGAGGAGCTGTATGATAGGTAGAAACAACAGTCTCTCCTCCTGGAATATAGTAGGAAGTGGGGGCAACGCGAAGTGACGCCAACTGCGCGTTACCATAGCAATACTTTTTCCCCACACTGCAGTCGTTGACCAAAACCGCTACTGCCCAATCCTCAAATATTTGGGCGAAATCTTGTTGAAAACCGTTTTTTTTCAGAGCTTCGTTCAGGGAAACAATGCCTACTTGAGAAGATTTTAAAGAATCAACCAATATATCTTCTCCGTAATGGTCAACAAGATATTGGGCAAACATATTAACTACCCCATAATCTTCTTGCCTGTTGAGCCATTCGGTGAGAGAATCAGTTGGCTTTGCCAGAAAATCGTGAACCCTCCTCTCAAGATTGCTTCCTCCGTATGTATCATCGTATCCCAGCAGGGTTGGAGCATATTCCGCCCTTGCCTCGTTGAGCCACGTTTCTTCCTCCACTCTTCGCAACAAATCCTTTTGATTAATCGTAATCAAATGAGTAAATTCATGCGCCAGAAAACTTTTCTGCTGTATCGTTCCGATATACTCACTATTTAAGTACACCATTTCCCGCTCGTTTGACGTGGGGCTTATCGTTTTTTCATACACATCTCCCGAACGGAAATAACCGCCCGCCTCACTCATCATCTGATGAAACAAAATCGTAATTCTCTCATCTCTATCAATGCCGGGTTTTGGTTCTGCTCCAAATGTGGAAGTCAGCACCGGATAGATGTGATTTTGGAACTCCAAACCCAATTCCGCGAGCGCTATTCTCAAGTCATTTTGCTCTTGGGCAGAACGACTTTCCCACCAATTTTTTTCAACGTAAAAGTACAAGAGGCTGCTCGCCCGTACTAGGATAGCCTCAATCTGCTTCCTTCCCTGCAAATCATAAGAACTTTCGATAAAAAAAGATTTTGTTTCCGCTTGTGCGCTCGCCTCCAAGGCAAAAACGCTCCCAAGGAGAAAGAGAAAAGAGAAAAGAGAAAAGAGAAAAATGGTTTTTCGCATTTTCTTCTTTATGGTATCAAACTTTCAACTCCTACTCAAGAAAAAGCGACTTGAGCTCGTATTCGTTGTACTTTGGATCTGCCTCAACCGCCTTCAGGAAAAATGCTTTTGCCTGTTCCTTTTCCTCCAAATGAAAGTACCCCACGGCAATGTTGAAGTAATTGTCGGCATCCTCACCCCATCTGGCAATAAACTCTTTCGCCATTGCGATAATCGCCTCATACGCTTTTACTTCTTCCGCGGCAAACATATAACGATTGTACTCGAGCTCCAACTCATAAAACGCGTATCCCGCCCTCCTCGCCTTCTCGTACTCTTCGAAGGCCTTCGCATACTGCCCTGCCACGTAGTAAAAATGTCCTAATGTAACATGAGGGAACGCTTCTCCAAAATAGTCCACGCGCTGCGCGTATTCTTTCACAACGTTTTCCGCTTCGTCAACTCTTCCCTGCAAAATCAAAATTTGGGCAAATTCATTGTAATATTCTACCCTCCGGTCAGAATATTGGAATCCCTTCTTAAGCACGGTTTCCGCTTTCTCCAAGTCCTCATACCCAAGTTTCTGGTTTCCTAAGCGATACATCCTCGCCAGCACAAAATACATTTGAGCGTCATAGGGCCTGGCTTCAATAAACCTTTCAAGTTCCGGCCCCATAAATTCATAAATATCTTTTATTTCTTTGATTTTTTCCGGATCCGTTTCTTGTTCAAGGCCGTAGAGCAAAACATTGACAAATTGCCAACCTGCCCTCTTTCGCACCTCCCAATAGGTATAGGGTGACTTTACGCTGAATGCCTCTTGCAAAAATTGCTTGGATTCCTTGTAAAAACCGTTTTCCGTGTACGCATAAAATTGTATAGCCGCCGCATTGGCTTTCCACGGCACGAAAGCAGTCATGTATATGACGAACAGAGACAAAAGCACAACAAGAACCAACGCCAAGTATCTTGTATTCGCTATCCTGTGGCTTGTATTTTCCCCCACCCCACTCTTTTCTTCCTCTCTTGTCTCTTGTCTCTTTGCTCTTTGCTCCTCGTAAATCAGGAATGCCAAAAATGGAAACAGCCCAAAATACACCGCCATGAGGTCAAACAAGAAAAGACTCTGCAGGAAATAAGCAAAAAATATCGAGGCAAGCAAAAAACCTAAAATCTTTTGTCTTCTCGCTATCTTGAAAATAAGAAAAGCGGCGGCGCCCAGCCAGAAAAGATACGCGGAAAAAACAACGATCCCGCCAGTAGCTAACGTATCCAGAGGCTGGTTGTGCGCGCGGTCAAACCAAGGCTCCCCAACTCCTATCCGGTAATCATAATACCTATTAGCTGCGGAAGCATAATTCTCCGGACCATACCCGAGCAAAGGCCTCTCTTTGAACGCCTTCAGGGCGATGTTCCAGTTGAGCAAGCGCTCTCTCGTAGACCCTTTCTCCCAAATCTCTGTAACTTCTGTTATGCGAAACAACAATCGTGTCTTTTGGACATACTGAGTATCTTTAGCGGCAAAAAGAATACCAAGAACGACTAATCCCATCAACAAAACCAATCCAGACAAAAAAACCAGTTTTTTATTCTCTTTTCTCAAAAACAAAGCTGCCAAGAGAAAAAAAAGTAGCACTCCGCCCGCAAATCCTACATACACTCCCCGCACCTGCGCAAAAATCAATGCGAGAACAAAAAATCCGGCTGCTGCTCCAAACGCATAATGGACAGGCCCCGGATAAAAAAACTTTCTTTCGAATACTATCAAAGAAAATCCAATGGCGAAAATCAAGAACACGGCAAAATATGCTGGGTTGCCAAATACGCCGT
Source organism: Candidatus Wildermuthbacteria bacterium RIFCSPHIGHO2_01_FULL_48_27b (assembly GCA_001824915.1). Classification (GTDB taxonomy): domain Bacteria; phylum Patescibacteriota; class Minisyncoccia; order Minisyncoccales; family UBA10102; genus O2-01-FULL-48-27b. The sequence continues at coordinate 10,393 of MHTS01000016.1, forward strand.
ACAGCTGTACCTGCGTTTCGTAGTTAAACCAGGAATACCCCGAAAGTGCGACAGCAACAACCGTAAAAACAGCGAAAAACAATTTCCAGTCTCGCCTTTCTCTGAAGGTCGATAAAAACATCAAAAAATATAGCACCCAAAAACCATACTGCAACACTCCGTCTGCCCGCTCAATGCTTGAAAAAAGAGAATATATAGGATCAACTCCGAAAAAGGAAACTACAAGTTGGGCCACGAAAAACAGCCCGAGAGCAACAACCAAAAGATTCTTAAAGGGTAGAACTTTTGGATTTTTCATCAGGAGCCATATCCAAAAAAAGAACGCTAAAGCTACCAATACCCGAAACACATAGGCCTTACCCGAGATAAAAGGAAAGTATAGAGAATTTGCCCTTATAAACGGGACAACGGCTATTACCGCCAGCAGCAGAATTTGGATAATAGTTTTAAGATTCCTCTCGACTATATTCATACAAACCATTCTACAATATATCTCGAAAAACCAAAAGCCCCGTCCGCCAGCTGGCGGACGGGGCAATTTGGTTCTTGTTTTACGCTCTCCAAGAAAACGTGCAAACAATCTTTACTGGCAAGGCAAGAGCTCCAATTGGGGCGTCTTAAAGGATGTAAGGCCCCATGTCCAGGAATTATCTGGCTGTTCTGCGGTAGCTACCGTGGTGCCCCACTTAATCCAATCGAGATTGACTCCATTGAAGCGCTTCTCATCAGCGCTAGCGCCATCACAACCGGTTATGCTTGAGTTAAGCGTAAACGTCTTGGTCTGGCCGCTTCGCACCACATACGTGGTGTTGTTGGTGTCGCCGTAGTCTGCGTCCGAGTTAAATGTCTGCGTTATGGTAATGCTCGCTACTGCAGCTGCTGCCGATGCCTGCAATCCGTTGGAAGCCGTGGTAGCGCTGTACACCGGTACATAGATGTCACCTCCCTGCGCTGTAATCGCGAACTTCAATTCGCCATTAAGCCTTTGAGGGCCAGAGCTACCCGATGGAAGCCCGCCAGCGTCCGCAATCGTAGGAGTGGAAGCAAGCGCAAGCTTCGGAGCCTTTAGGTAGACGTAAGCTGTTCCAGCTGTTACTTGAGATCCAGATACCGTTGCCGTGGCAAAGGATGCTCCGTCTTCAGCGTTTACGCTCGATGTATCAATCCCAACCACCCAGGTAGATGTGGCTCCTTCTGCATAGTTTCCACTGCTTTTCGCGAAGTCTGCTTTCAGGGTTAAGGTCTTGGTTGTGTCTTTCGGAATCGTCAAGTCAATGTTCGCGAGCGTAGAGCTATTTGCAACCAACGAACTCGTGGAGGACAACAGCGTGGCGCCGTCATACAGATACAGAACCTTCGGCGCGTTACTCGCGGAAGTGGCAACGCTATCCGTGTCGTTGACCTCAATTGTTCTCAAGATAGCGTCATTATTCTTTGCTTTCAGATTGAATATCGCAAGCGTAACGCCTGTTGTTTCTGCTGTGCTGTTAATCAATACTGCTCGTGCCTTTGGGTTATCGGCGTGAGCGGTAAGTTCAAGATCTGCTGTACTCGGTTCCTGTACTGTGATTGTTCTTGTTGCTCCAAGGTCTGCCGTAGGACCAGTCTGCGTCAAGCCGGCTCCATCTGTTCCGCGAATAGCGTTTGCCTTAAAGGTAAGAACAATGTTCTTGGTTGTTGTTCCAACCGGCAAAGAGCTAACTGCTTTTACGGTTACCGTCAGCTTCTTGGTTGTGTCTTTCGGAACAAGCACATTCAGGTCGCCCACGCGAACAGAATACACTGATCCAACCGTAACCTCTGTGGTGTTAGCTTCCGTTACCGCAATGGTCTTTGAAGTGGTTCCATCGCTTACCACCATCTCTGAAATGTAGAGCCAGGGCCTCGTGTCGAACTGCAAGTCAAGTCGGCTTACCAACACGTCAGAACCCGTAACTTGTACATCAACAGCTGTTACCGCCTCGGTTTCACTTGTGTTCAGAATTGCTCCGCTCGCAGGGTTGGAATTAACCGTTACGATAACCGATCCCTCTAATCCCGGAGTTGAAATTCCGGGCGTTGTCGGGGTTGTTGGTGTCGTCGGGGTTGTCGGCGTTGTTGGGGTTGTTGGAGCTGCGCCAGAAGCAACCAGCATATTCGCTTTTGCTCTGGAAGAGGCTCCAAAGAACCCTGTTCCACTTGTCAATCCAAGAGGAGCCAATACTTCACTGGCGTAGGTGGTCTGGAATCGAGAAACCGCGTTCGCGGTCAAAGGACCAAGGAATTGGGTTTCTTGTCCCGGAGAACCAGCTCCAGTTGTCGCAACACGCGTTGCGGCATTGGCGTTCAACAAAACCTGCAGATACATCACATCACTCCCAGAAGAACCTTGTGAGAGATTTCTCGTGAAGGTAAATCCTGCTGGGATTCCTGTCACCCCTCCTGTCGTCCCTCCTGACAACGAAGATATCTGCGCTTGCAATTGCGCGATGGTGTTCAGCAACGCTTGAATCTGCGCCTGCAACTCTGCTGCTGTTTGAGCTTGAGCTGTAGGTACCGCAACCGTTGCAACCATTGCCGCGACAACTGCGCTTATTACAATCTTTTTAACTAACTTACTCATTTTTTCTTTTGTTTTCTTAAGTGAACTAATGCTTATAATCGACTACTACTCTAGTGTTTCGACCTTTACTGTTTCCAATCCCACGACAATCCGCCGACGAGGCGGAGTGGGTTCAACCTTCTTCGTTAATTTGTGAAAGGGTCCAGATATATTCTAGCGCTCCCGCGTAATCTCTCTGTTCTGTTGCCGCTTTCGCTTGTTCAGCCAGCTCTTTCTGCTCTTCGGTAAGCGAGCGAGTTTCGAGATACCCAAGCTCATATTCCACAAGTCGCCTTGTGGCATCTTGTATCTCCTCTTCCTGACCCTCACCTATCTTCGTCCCCAGAATCTTTTCTACTTCTGATTTTTCTTTTTGTAATTGTACTATCTGCCTGCTTGCCTGTAAAGCCCTTGAGGGCTCGTTTTCCACAATCTGCACAAATCCCTCTGAAATCTTAGAAGCGTTTGCCTCAAACTCCTGAATTGCCAGCGGAAGATTCTTTATCTTATTCTGTTCTGCCACTATCCTTAAGTCGGACAATCGCTGCTGGGCTAAGGCAAATTCCCGCGCAGGCCGCTGTTCTTCTCCGGCAAGACGCAAAGGTATCTGTTCTACGACCACCTTTAGGGGATACAGCGTATCCCCCGGCAAGCTTTCAAAAGCAGCTCTTCCCACTGCGCCTCCCGCAACCAGAAATGCCAACACTGGGATAACGAAGGCGGGTCTCTGCGCGGACCGCACCATGAATTCCACCAATCTTCCAATTCCCTCTACCATACCCCAGAAGTGCTTATTTTGCAAGGGGAAAAGCTCTCTTTGGGCTTCGCGTCCAAGAAGCCGTTGACGCGTCAAAAAAACCCATTCTTCCTTAGGCTGTATCTGCTTTAAATAAGAGAGTTTTGTAATAAGCTCTTTATCCTCCATCGTCGTGTTATATTATGTCGGAAAATCGATAGGACATGTTACACCCATCAAATCCAAATTATTTCTATGCAGATGGGACATGCTCTCTTTTCCTCATCTCCTCCCGAAGAGCGCCGAGGGCGCGATGAATCCCCACCCGCACATTTCCTTCTGTTTTCTCTGCAATCTGCGCTATCTCCGAGATAGAGAGTTCATCCAAATAACGCCAGATAATAAAGTTTTGGTATTCGTCGCGCAGGAGAGCAAGCGCTTTCCTTACTTCTTCGATTTCGGCGTTTAGAATCACTTCTTCAAGCAAGGAAGCATTCTCTTCGGCGAGCTCACCAATATCATCAATCGGGACAATTTTCCTACTCGCCTTTTCGCGGTAGTAATCGGCTATGGTATAGCGCGCCACCTGGTACAAGTACGCCTGTGCATTTTCAATGGACTTCTTTTGAAACTCCTCGATGCAGCGCACAAAAACTTCAGAGCAAAGATCTTCTGCTACCTCTTGCGATTCAACCTTAAGAAAAATAAACCGATAAATCTTTCCCACATATTGGTCGTAGATTGCGCCAAATTGTTCGGACATATTACTTTTTTTGGTTTGTCCTATCTGTCCTAGTTTTTTCCCCAAGTTTTCCACAGGGCACCATTCAGTGCCCTGTGCCCTGAGCGAAGTCGAAGGGCTTCCCTTTATTTAAGCTGATATGCTACCGCGTTCCAAGCTCCCTTCCGCTCTACGAGGTTCTTGGAGAGAAGCTCGTCTAAATCCCGCCGTAGTGTTCGTTTTGTAACCTCCGGCAGTACCTTTTGCAGTTCCCATACTTGAGCATTCTTCTTCGCCCGAAGAAACTCTATAATCTTCCTCTGTCGTTGCGTAAGCGACAGGGGACCAGATTCCACCCTGACTGAAGTCATCAATCGCCCTGTTGTCTGCTTGTCTGCCGCACTAGCGGAGAAAGAGGATTTTTTTTCTCTCTCTTCTTCCTCTACTTTGACGCCAGGCCCCTGGTCACGATGAGTCTCGACCCGCTGAAGAGGGATACCATCGAATAACTCAAGGAGCTCTCGTATTTTACCGTACTCGGTCTCCAACAGAGAAAAGTTCCCCGGATGTATCCAGTTCTGTTTTTCTGCTCTATCCAAATATACAAGGAGAATATCAATCTGCCTCTCAAGCTGCGAAAGAAGATCTTGCTTCTTTTCTGGCCTAGTCACCTCTTTATCCACAAGCAGCAGAAGACCCGTCAAAATCTCGTTTGCCGACTCTCTAATTTCCTTGGCGACTTGCTCCTCCTGGGGTCCGCCTTGACTCGGCGAGGCAGGCAAGGCGTCTGCCACCCGATGAGCCGCGAACGCGAGCCGAATGAAGAAATTTCTGTTCATTTCATCCTTCAAGAGTCTTTCTTATCACTCAATATAGCAAACTCAAAACCCTCGGTCAACGAACTTTGACCTCCGCGCCCTGACCTATTCACCCCACCTTCCCCAAAGCCAAACCCCCTGTCTCACTTTCGTGACGATCGTCGCACTTATGAGACACTGGCTAAATCGTTATTTCACTCTTCATTTTCTCGAAAGTCGCCTCGCCAATACCGTTTACCAGCTTGATGTCCTCGCTGCTCTGGAAAGGCCCGTTTGCTTCCCTATAATTAACAATTCGCCGGGCAATCACGGGCCCCACGCCGGTAATCTCCTGTAATTCCTCGTAGTCTGCCGTATTGATATTGATCTTTGACGGCTCTGGCGAAGGAGGAGGCGAAGGCAGTGGTTGAGGAGTTGGCGACGGGATTGGGCTTGGCGCAACAATATCCCCCACCGTTATTTGTCCTTTCATTTTTTCGAACGTTGCATCTCCAATACCGTTGACATTTTTTATGTCCTCGATGTAATAGAACAAGCTTACGTCCTGACGATAATCAATAATGCGCTGGGCAATGACCAGCCCAATCCCAGTAACATGCTGGAGTGTTTCGCGATCGGCTGTATTTATATTAATCGGAAATGAAACTTCGGGAGTTGATGGCGGAAGTGGCGGCGGCGGAGGTTGAGACGCTTTCTCGGGTTCTTTCTCTGCGATCGGCTCTTTAAGCACCTGTGCATCTTCCTGCTCTGCTGCTTCCGGGGCGGGGCGCGGAGGAACATCTCCCACGGTAATCTCGTTTTTCATCTTTTCAAACGTCGCATCTCCAATACCGCTCACCTGCTTGATATCTTCAATCTCATAGAAAAGCCCGTTGGCGGCGCGCCAATCAAGAATCCGCTGCGCCGTTACCGGCCCCACCCCAGTAATGCGCCGCAGATCTTCAGAACCGGCGGTATTGATATTTATCTTGCTTTGGCTCGCCGAAACCTTTGGCGAAGGCGGCACTTGCGGCTGCACAGCCGGCGAGGGGGCCGACTCCTTCTCGCCCTGACTCAACGCACCAGACAAGGAATTCTGCGCTGCCGACGCTATCCGTTTCTGATCCGTTAATTCTCTCGCGCCTTCCGCGGGATCCGCTTCCTCTTCTCCCTCAAAGGTTAATCCCGCAACCAGCGAAGAGGAATCAACTTCTGTCCATTTTAATTCTTCTCCACTCTGGTTCATCAATGCGAAAATTCCTCCCGCCGCCAAAACGAAAAGCCCCACCATCGCCATCAGCAACTTCTGATGCGCCATATCTCTTATTTTATCACAGGAAAACTTCCGGCAAAACAAAAATGTTCAATGTCGGACATTGAACATTCGCATTTTTAGAAGCCGGAGAAGGCGCGGAGGACGGATGAGGGAATGGCGACGAGGCGGCCGTCCGGCTCAAAAGCGCTCAAGCCCACAATGCGGCCCTCAAGATCAAAAAGAGGGCTGCCGCCCAGAGTATTTTTGTCAAATATATTCGTTCTCAAACTAGTCTCGTCTTTTGCTCTCACGCTCCCCTGGTTCACAATAGATATCAACTGTCCTGCCTCCAAACTTTTTGCCACCAGCACAACCGGCTCTCCAAGCCGTACAGAATCATAATCTGAAAATCCCGCAGTCTGTAGATTTTTGGCGTCAATCTTTATGATAGCCAAATTCTGCCGAAGATCACGCTTAAGAACCTCCGCTCGAGCAAACTCTTCTGCGTTTTTAAGATATACCCGCGTCTCATACCCTTGCGGTACCAGGCTTGCCAGCGTGAAGATAAATCCGTCTGAAGTTGCCGCAAAGCCAGACCCTGTAATCACGTGCCCCGCACTTTTGCTCTCTACTCCTACCACCATGCCTTCGACTCCGGAGGCAACCCGCTGTGCCGCATCGTCCAGCCGAATCACCACTTCCCGCACTTCCCTGACTACTGTCGTTCTTTCTGACCAATCCTGCACAAATTCCCATTGCTGAAACCAAGCGCGAGAAGCCAAATAGGGCATCAAAAAGGCTTGAGCCCATAGGCCGCCCAGAGCGCCTAAAGCAAAAACAGCGAGGATGAGAAACGCTATCAGAATACGAGCTTTCATTTATCTGCTTTCTGTCTTGACTGCGCGATCTTTTTTCAACCTCGGCATAGCGTATGCCGTTTGAATATCAATTTCCCCTTTTACCACACCAACGATAACTTTACTTTCGCCACCAACTTCTCCAGATACTATTTTCAAAGCCAAAGGGTCAAGCAATGTTTTTTGAATAACTCTCTTAAGCGGCCTGGCGCCCAAATTTTGATCAAAACCTCGTTCAGCAAGTAATTCTTTTGCCTTAGCTGTTACCTCAAGCTCAGCGCCTCGAGTGATAAGCCGCTTTGCCACTTTCGCCAGCTCAAGATCCACAATCTTGGCAACCTCCTCCCTTCCGAGGTAGTCGAAAATAACAATTTCATCTACGCGGTTTAAGAACTCTGGCCGAAACTGCTCCCGCAAGGCGGCCATTACTTTCTCCCGTGCCCCTTCCTTGCGATTTTCATCTTTTGTCTGTTCGCCCACGAAACCAAGCGGCCCCATCTCCGCGATAAACTGAGAGCCGACATTCGAAGTCATTATGATAATAGCATTCTTGAAGGAAGCAACTCTTCCTTTAGCATCGGTCAAACGACCGTCTTCCAAAATCTGCAAGAGCATATGAAATACTTCGGGGTGCGCTTTTTCGATTTCATCAAGAAGCACCACGCTGTAAGGCCTTCTGCGGATTTTCTCGGTAAGCTGGCCTCCTTCGTCATACCCCACGTATCCAGGGGGAGAACCCACCATGCGGGATACGGAGTGCCGCTCCATATATTCAGACATGTCTAAACGAACCAGAGCGTTCTCGTCGTTAAACAAAAACCCTGCTAAAGCCTTGGCGGTTTCGGTTTTCCCGACTCCCGTGGGTCCAAGAAACATAAAAGAACCCAGCGGCCGGTTTTCTTCCGCAATGCCAGCCCTACTCCTCCGAATGGCATTTGAGATCGCCCTAATTGCCTCCTCCTGCCCTACGATACGCTTCTTAAGCGCCTCTTCCATTTTCTCTAATTTCCGGGCTTCTTCTTCGATAAGCCGAGTAACAGGAATGCCAGTCCACTTGGAAACCACACGCGCCACATCTTCTTCTCCCACCTCTTCTTTCAGAATAGGATGGGACTTTTGATAACGTGAAAGCTTGCGCTCTTCTGCCCGGATCTTCTTTAGCAAATCGGGAAGCTGTCCATACTTAAGCTCTGCCACGCGCTGCAAATTTCC